>CAZHRO010000126.1:0-3780 GCA_964535045.1 uncultured Dehalococcoidales bacterium
CTTATCCGGGCTAATCTTTATCCGATAGATTCTGGGGGCATAGCGACTAATCTCCGGTCGGCTGGAAGCAATGGTCTGCTGCATAATATCCAGAATAAACAAACGTGCCTCACGGGCTTGAGTGAGTGCCTTTTCCAGGATTTCGAAGCTAATCCCCTTAAGCTTGGTATCCAGCTGGAGGGCAGTAATGCCTTCGGTGGTGCCGGCCACCTTAAAGTCCATATCGCCAAAGGCATCCTCAATACCCTCGATATCGGTTAAGATGGCGTATCTACCATTATCATCTGTAACCAGGCCCATCGCCACTCCGGCTACAGCCCTCGTTATCGGCACGCCGGCATCCATCAGGGATAAGCTCGAGGCACAGACGCTGGCCATAGAGGTGCTACCGCTGGAGCTCAAGACCTCTGATACCAGGCGAATGGTGTAGGGAAAGTCCTCATGCTTGGGTAACACCGGCAGGATGGCCTTTTCCGCCAGGGCCCCATGCCCAATTTCACGGCGCCCGGGCGTGCCAATCCGCTTGACCTCACCGCTGGAAAAGGGGGTGAAGTTGTAGTGATGAATGAACCGCTTGGCTTCCTCAATACCCAGGCCGTCAAGTTGCTGCTCCATTCTGGTTGAACCCAGCGTGGTGATAGTCAGCACCTGGGTTCGCTCACGAGTAAAGAGACCGGAACCATGAGTACGCGGCAGAAGCCCCAGTTTACAGCTTATGGAACGAACCTCTGCCAGACCACGACCGCTTATCCGTTGCTCCCTCTCCAGGATATTAGCCCTCAATCCGGCCCTTATCTTTGCTTCAAAGACGGAGATTATATCCTTTTCCGGGAATGAATCCCCCAAACGCTCCCGGAGTTCTTTCTTGAGAGTGTTAAATGCCTTCTCCCGCTGCAGCTTGTCCGGTTCTCTCAGGGCCTGACTGAGCTGTCCGTCTACGATTTTCGAAACCAGAGACTCCAGCTCGGGGGTAAAATTACTTGCGGGGGCCTCCAGCTTGGGTTTGCCACAGGCATCAATTAGCTGTTCCTGCAGGTTGATTAACTCCTGGTTAGCCTCGTGACCGAATCTTATTGCCCGCATGACAGTGTCTTCGGAAACCTCTCTGGCCCCGGCCTCCACCATCACCACCGCCTCTCTGGTGCTAACCACCACAAGGTCAAGCTGGCTGTCTTCAAGCTGGACCAGGGTCGGGTTTAATATTAGCTCACCGTTGCTGTAACCAATACGAACCGCACCCACCGGACCGGAAAATGGTACCTCAGACATTGAAAGGACCGCCGAGCCCCCGATAACTGCCAGAACATCGGGGTCATTTTCCTGGTCGGCAGAGAGGACGGTAACGATAATCTGAATGTCACGACGCCATTCCTTAGGTAGCAGGGAACGCAAAGGACGGTCCGTAAGCCGGCAGGCCAAAATAGCCTCCTGGCTGGGGCGGCCCTCTCTTCTAATAAAGCCGCCCGGAATCTTGCCGGCGGCATAAAGCCTCTCTTCGTAATCAACCGTTAGCGGTAGAAAATCAACCCCTTCCCGGGGCTCAGCACTAACGCAGACCGTAACCAGAACCACGGTATCTCCATAGCGGATAGTTACGGCCGCTTCAGCTTGTCCGGCAAGCTCACCAGTCTCTATGAGGAGCTTTCTCCCCCCCACTTCACATTCAAACTTGTAACTCATCAAAATTCTCCCGAAGGTTTTACTTGCGCAGTCCCAGTCGTGAAATCAACTTGTGATAACGCTCGGTATCCTGCCGACTAAGGTAAGCGAGTAACCTTCTTCGCCGCCCCACCAGCTTGAGTAGGCCGCGTTGCGAATGGTAGTCATGGCGATTGTTCGCCATATGGCCGGTCAGCTGATTTATCCGTTCGGTAAGTAGCGCCACCTGAACCTCGGTGGAACCGGTGTCCCCCTCTTGAAACCTAAACTGGTTTATAATCTCGGCCTTCTTCCCTTTGTCCAAACTAGATACCCCTTTTCCCTTCTTAACAAAATAGTTCCCCGGGCTATATCTTGCCCAAGGCTAACAGATTATAGCACAACACGGAGGTGGCTGTAAATTTACAAATATTATAACTGTAGCGGGAACGATAATTCCTCTTAGATACCGAATACCGATTCAGCATTGACTTTAAAAACTATGTTGATTATAGTGAAGGCAGGTATATCGCAACCCGGGTTTGGCTAGCCGCCAGTTTCAATCAGTTCCGGCGAAAGATTGTAGTGAGGTATAGCCCGCCTTCTCTGGCTCGATGCATTCGGTAATCTGTACTGAGGTAAATTTGGCTCCTCTATCCGAACGGCCTTAAAAGACTATGAACGTCGGCGTATGTAAGATTACCCTTCGTCTGCCCGAAAATCTATCTCTCAAGGGCAAGCGACAGGTAGTAAAATCCATCACCAGTCGGGTGGGGAACCAGTTTAGCGTCTCCGTAGCTGAGGTTGACGACCACGACCTGTGGCAACTGGCCACCCTCGGAGTTTGCTACGTTAGCAATAATAGGCGGCACGTTAATGAAGTTCTATCAAAGGTGGTGAGCTTTGTTGCTAACAGTCGGTTTGAGGTGGAGTTGCTCGGCTATGAAATTGAAATTCTGTCAGTTTTCTAGGAGCTACCAGAACCTTGTAAGACCTATCTCTTTTAGCAGAACCTGTGATGGATACTAGAGCCTTCTTAAATCATCTTACCGCTCAAGCCAGCTACAGTGGTCAGATTGCCCATGTTGAGCATATCCCCTACCGCAAACCATCCCCTGATGAACTGGACAGGCCTCTAGTCGGCAGCCTTCAAGACTCTCTCCGCAGGCTCGGGTTACTCCCCCTCTATACCCACCAGGCTGAGGCCATAAACCATGTCCGGGCAGGCAGCAATGTGATGGTGTCAACGTCAAGTGCCAGCGGTAAGACCCTGTGCTACAATATCCCCGTCCTTGAGGCCATCCTGACTGAGAAATATGGCCGTGCCCTCTACCTCTTTCCAACCAAGGCGCTGGCTCAGGACCAGCTGCGTAATCTAAGGCAGCTGGCCTGTCCTGAGCCCTTTAGCCCGGAACAATTTGCCACCTTTGACGGCGACACTCCTCAAGCCGAGCGGGCGGAGATAAGGAAACGAGCCAGTATCATACTTACCAACCCCGACATGATTCACGTTGGCATCCTGCCCAACCATCAGTCCTGGTCCCGGGTGTTACGTCACTTGAGGTATGTTGTTATCGACGAAGCCCATGCCTATCGCGGTGTTTTTGGCTCTCATGTTGCCGGTGTGCTGCGTCGCCTGCGCCGTCTGTGTCGGCATTACGGCTCAAACCCCAGGTTCATCTGCTGCTCAGCTACGGTAGCCAATCCTGGTGAGCACGCCGAAAGCCTGGTGGGCTTACCCTTCTCCGTAGTCACTGACGATGGTTCACCTCAGGGCGAAAAGGACTTCGTTTTCTGGAATCCGCCCCTAATTGATGAGGCAAAGGGCACCCGCCGGAGTGCTAGTAGTGAGGCCGCTTTCCTCGTTAGCGAGCTGGTGAATCAGCACATTCGCAGCCTGACCTTTGCCCGCACTCGTCGGCTGACCGAGCTCATTTATATTTACGCCAAAGAGCGAGTTGCTCGAACCAGTCCTGGCCTGAGTGAGAGGATAAAACCCTATCGGGCGGGTTATCTCCCCCAGGAGCGCCGAGAGATAGAGCGGGCGCTCTTCAGTGGTGAGCTCTTAGGAGTGGTCGCCACCAGTGCCCTTGAGCTGGGTATTGATATTGGTGACCTGGAGGCTACGGTGCTTACCGGCTA
>CAZHRO010000127.1:0-1992 GCA_964535045.1 uncultured Dehalococcoidales bacterium
CATCGGGTAAATCCCGCACTTATGCCGAGAAGGTGCAACGTTACCACCAGTTGAGAGAAAAGTGGAAGAAGAGAAGGGGGAAGGCTTGAGCGTTCTTGGAAGAGGGGATTGGTGCCAACAACATTTGTCATAATTACTCGGCACTAAATTGAGGGTGCCACCATACGGAGTCAAGCAGGTTGAACAAGTCATCGTAACGTATTGTATCCCAGTTAATTTGCTGAGCTGTTGCCGAGCTTAAACTCAGCTTTAAGACTTCCGTTTCTCTCACGAAGCCATATTTATCTTCCAATGGGAACGTACCCGTCATTTTGACATGAGCTATCGGGACTCCGCTCTGGTATAGCGCTCTGGCAACACTGTACACGTCTACTTGAGCACCATGCCTTGCGAGACTTCCTGAGCTACCGGCATCAATGCCAAAGCGGACTGCTACGACAAAGCCGTTCTCCGACCCTCTCATATCAATCCCCTGAACTTTAGGGATTTCCCCTCGATTGCGTTCGCCTAGCGCTTGATGAACCATGCCTGAGATGGCTGCTCTGGGTGGGCTGAGGTCTATCGTCATGGTTGCGGAGGAGCGGCCGTCTGGGGTATTGGTCAATTCACTCGGGTTCAATATTATCCCGGCACTGGTAATCGTGAACAGTAATAGGATTAGACTGGGACCAAGCAGCCAAACTTTGGGATTAACCTTGTGGAAATAGGTTCTCAACATTAAAGTGCCAGCGACCAGAGTCACGAGCGTAGCTATTAGAAACGTGGTATTCATCTGACCTAATCAGTCACCACCGTCTAGATAATCTGCAATGACCTGGGATCCAAAATCAATTAATACTGCGATATCGCCAATTCCAGAATGGATACAATTACTCAGGCTGAAGTCGATAACTCGGAATCTACCGGCGAAAGGCAGGGCTGGCTTTGGACGACACTGACACAGGATGCCCATCCTTTTACCTTGTCCACCGGCAAGAATCACGCCTGATACCCTTCTCACGTTTATTCTCTCATCTTGGTCTTACTATGAACTGTGCCCTGCAAAAGTATCTTAACAGTGTGGGTTACTTCTGAAAACCGATTAAAATATCAAATAACATGGGTCTTATAGCCCAAATTGGGGAAGCCATAAACGAATGTCTGTCATTTGGGCGTCACGATTCGACTGGTGGGGGAAGGTCTTCCCCCTATAAGTCCTTGGCGTGGAGACGGCACGGTTGTTCATCTAAGCGACAGCACCAGCTTTTTGGATACCTTGAGAAACAGTATGCTTATTACAAGGAGTGGTATTGCATAGAGTGCTACCTCAAGTATGCCCATGCTCGGGTCGCCCGCTGCCAGTCGAGTAATAAGACCGAACGGTGACGGATTGAGGAAGTAACTGCCACCTATCGCCGCAACGAGTACTATTGAATAAACAAACTGGGCACGCTCCCTATCCTTGAAATACAATGACATGATGGCGGTGCCGATGGATACGGCAGCAGCCATAATAACCGCCAGCAACATGACCAGAACCGAGTTTTGGATGATAATATCATTCAATCGCAATAAGCCTACCCACATCACCACCTGTATCGCCGCCGTGATGACCGCCGCTGATATTTTGGACATAATGACCTGACCAATAGAGACCGGTGCCGCGGTCAGAGTATCAAAGGTCTTATTCTCAAACTCCTCAGACACGGTATCAATGACGATACTGCCGGCAATAAGAGCCGGGAACAGCATCAGTATGGGTACAATCAGGGAATAGAGGAACTCGTAGGTAGTGTGAGGTTTACCGCCTGTGTTACTGTAGTTTAGCTCAACACCATTGCTTTCTCGCAGGTAGTTCTCATACCTTTTTAAGGGTTCATCCAGCACCATGAATATGACCGTCTTCCTGGTATCCAGTTCGGGCATGATAAGTTTCATATCAACCACGCCGCCCTGGCTCTCCGGTATAAACATAATCGTATCAAGACGACCGGATCGAAAGGCTGCCTCGGC
>CAZHRO010000127.1:2092-3737 GCA_964535045.1 uncultured Dehalococcoidales bacterium
GATAGCCTCAGCCACCTTGGTATGCAGCGGGCGAAAGCCCATGAGATACTCTTCGTTGAAGACACGCGTTCCGATAAACATGGTCTGCCCAAAGACCAGGAAAAGCGGGGTCGTTGCCAAGAAGTACTCCGCTACACCGAAAGACTCACCCCGGTACATCTCCACGGCAAGAGTGAGCGGTGATATATAGCTCAGGTCACTGACACCGGTGAACATCGCTGGACCCACCAGATAAACGGTAACAACCGCCAGCGCCAGAACTGAGAAGAATGTCTGATCCTTAAATGTACGATAGGTCAGTGCCACCATCAGGTAAATGGAGAAGATAAATAACATCACTGGGATAAATATAGCCAGCCCCAGCAGTACATTGCCGCCCAACACCAGAGTGATGGCGATAATGATAAAGATGGAGTAGACAAGGTAAGGCAGCATTTTACCCAGGATAACCTGGAGTCGCGTCACCGGCGCCGAAAGCAGGACAATCAGCTTCCGGCTCACCTTCTCTTCCGTGAAGCTGCTGGTAAAGAAAAGGCTTATGAAAAACACCGGAACAACATAAAGGAAGGTAATTATCAACTGAGCAAGCGGAATCGGCGGGTTCATCAGCGACGGGACGATAATATCATTTTCAGACAGGAATTCTGCCTTAAACTCCGGCAACTGGCGACTCGTGGCAAAGTCAGCTAACTGCTGCCTGACAGCGGCATCAGTGGGACTGGCAGCCGGCAGCAATGATAGCTCAGGCGGTGCTCCTGGCGAGATAGCCGGAGGTTCAGTCTCAAAGTGAGATTCCGATGCTGGTGTAACCGGAGCTTCTGTCCTTGGCAGTGGTGTCGGTTCCGGGATAACCGAAGCTTCTGGTTCTGGCAGTGATGCTGGTGCCGGGATAGCCGGAGCTTCTGCCCCTGATGACGGTATATCAGGTGATAATACAATCGGCTCTGAAGGTTCCGGAATACCCGGCAGTGATGTCACGGTCTCGGCACTCAGGCTAGCATCTTCTGGCTCAAGATAGCTTATTTCAATGCGAAGCGGGAAGGCTCGGTCAATTTCATACTCGCCGGCTACCCTGAGTAATTCCTGTTTCTCCAAATATTGTTGCAATGCCCCGAAGGCATACTGAGAGCGCTCACTTACATCGCTGATAATCCTATCCCCATCAAGATAAAGATCAATGATTCCCTGATGGAGATAACGGTAACCGTCATCAGGGTTTAGCTCGACCACATTGAAGCGTTCATCCACTATCAAGGGGGCTTCGGCAGATACGCCCACATTGTATAGCCCCCTGCTTATTACTGGGTCCTGATGGTAAATTACATAGGAGCTAACAATGGTCAGGACGACAACAGCCAGAACGATAAGTCTCGACCGGCCGCTGAATCGGGCTCTGAGGCGAGTGATTTCCCGCTTTGACATGGTCAGTATACTTTTCATAAACAACCAGTATAAAAAATGGGGCTGAAATGACCGATATCATTAAACTGGACTTCGCTACCAAGATATACAAGAACTTTACAGCGGTCAACAATGTTAACATGCAAATAAGGGAAGGAGAAATACTGGGTTTGATAGGTCCGGTGCGGGTAAAACAACTATCTTAAAGATGATGGTAGGGCTGCTGGCGCCCACTTATGGTACC
>CAZHRO010000128.1:0-3703 GCA_964535045.1 uncultured Dehalococcoidales bacterium
GTTAAATTGCTCTATTTCTCGGTCTAATTCATCGGGGTATCTCGGAGATACCGTGCAGAAGTGAAGTCGCTCCTGAAAGCCTATCTGCCCTAATCGCTCGCCCAGAGTCGCCACTGAGTGCTGTGCCCTGCCGCTTGCCCGTTCCTGTTTACAATCGTCTTCGGAGCAGGCCGCAACCATGACACCATCAATGCCATTCTGAAAGGCTTCCAGGATATGGAATCTATCAACCCTTGAGGCACACGGCAGGTCTATGAAGCGAATGTTTGGTGATGGCTCGCCATCAAGGGGCGGGAAAATGGCCCACTGACAGCGAAACACTAAAATCTTGGGGGGACTCATCTCTGACGATAGCTGGTTGATCAGTCGCGACAGACGCTCCTGCTCCCAGTTCTCCATCTCCAGGGCCAGCGCGGGACACATCGCCACACACAGCCCACAGCCACGGCACCGAGCCAGGTCAAAACTGATTCCTCCGGGGCTTTCTAATCTGGCAGCGTCATAGGGGCAGTAGAAAACGCAGTTGCCGCAGGCAATACACAGATTGGGGTCTACCTTCACCTTCAGGCTGTGCCGTTTCAGGGTTATGATATCCCGCCCGTAGCCAAGTTGTTCGAGGACAAGATTCAGGGCGATTATTTTACGCCCGGTAACAGCACTGCCTCTTTCAAACCGACAGTAGTCCTCATCGCAGCCGAGGACCTTTATCTTTTTTATCCCCATAAGCAGGGCTTTCAGGTATATTTCATCCGGGATTCGACCAACACAGGGGACCAGTAACGGGATAAACTTTGAAATTCCGAACAGCTTTTCCACTCCCTCAGCATCGGGGGCACTGCCGCGACACATAATAACCAGGGTGTCAGAGGCGTACTCCTGCTTTGATCTCTCCAGGTAGGTAAGCAGCGAATCGAGGTCGTAATATAGTATGTCAATTACTCTGGCCGGGCAGTTGGCGTAGCAGAGCCCACAAACCTGACACTTGGTTATATCCAGCGTAATCTTGCCGGTTTCCCCGTCTTTCTTGAGGGCCTCATAGGGACAGAGGGTGGAACAAACCGAGCAGCTGCTGCAGTAATCCACATTCTGTTTAACGGCAGCTATATCACGAGTGACCCCTTCGCTCACTTTATATCTACCTCCCCTAATTTAATGCCAGGGGACCAAGCGCGATTACCTTGTCCACGAATTCGTTCAGTGACGACAGGAACCTTGATACCTCAGATGTAGCCAGCCATTCGGCCTTTACTCTCTCGGGTTCTATCCCGAGTTGGGAAAGTGTCCGCTTGAGAAGCAGTACATTCCGTCCCGCCTTGTAGTTACCCGTAACGTAGTGGCAGTCTCCGGGACGGCAGCCGGCTATCATCACACCGTCAGCCCCTTTAGCAAAAGCATCAAAAACAAAGGTAGGCTCTATTCTGCCGGTACAGCTGGTCTTAATAAGCCGGGGATGGAAGTTGTCTTTCATTTTGGAAGCCATAGCACGTTCGGCTCCAGCCGGCGAACACCAGTTACAACGGAAGATTACGATGTTAGGTTTAAAGTTCTTCATAGCCTCTCCTCGTTTATTATTTGTTCTACCACGGCTGGTATCTTCTCGGTTACCTCCGCGGTGCACTTTTCGGCAAAGGTCTCATTATCCTTTACCTCGACAGCGTAGATTCTGACGCACCGGGGCATCCGGCACCCCAGATTCTTCCCCACTTCAAAGGCGGTAGCAATATCCATACCGTGAGAAAAAGGGAAATCCTGGCTTGGACTGAAATCTTCTAGCTCGAGCTTGTATAGTTTCCCCGGTTTTCCGTGCTCAGTTTTAATAGAATCAATGATGATGAGCTTGTCATAGCCCATTATCAGGTCGAGTAAGGCAATAGGGGCTTCATTGGTTTGTTCTACGGCTAACCCGGGTCTTTGCTGCTCAATCAGTTGCGCAACTTTGATGCCGATCGCATCATCACTGAGAATCGGGTTGCCAATACCTAGGACGAGCGTCTTCATATTTTGCTCTTCTTCTAGCATTACTGGGTCGCCTCAAACGGCGACGACCTCTTTAACCTCTGGTATTTGCTGCTTGAGGATTCGTTCGATTCCATTTTTCAGGGTCATTGTTGACATCGGACAGCCAGCGCAGGCGCCCTTTAGCCTCAGCTTTACCACACCTTCGGTCACACCTACCAGCTCAACATCACCCCCATCGGCCCGCAGGGCGGGTCTTATCTGGGCTAGTGCTGCCTCTACCTTGTCCTGCATGTTTTACCTCCTTAGCTTGATAATGTCGCATAGGTATCGGCTAGAGTTTGGGCGAGGTCATCCTTAATAGTTCTAGCGCCAGACGGACAGGCAGTAATACAGACACCGCACCGTTTGCACCTGGCGTCGTCTATTGCCGATTTTAATTTCCCCTCGGAAGTCTCTAGCTTAGAGGCTTCATAGGGACATATGCCGACACAAACGCCACAGCCGCTACATAAATCTTCATTAACCTCAATCTCTGGTATCTCGGTTTGTAACCCAAGAACGACACAACCCTTGCAGCTCTTACACGGCCCGCAACAGAGGCACCGCCTCGCCTCCTCTATCACCTCTGCCAGGGTGTATTCTTTGTCAAATGGTTCAAAATTGAGCCTTTCTTCCGCTGGAGTCCACTTGAGGGCTGGCTGGAGCTTGTAGCGGACACGCTCCGGGATGGAGGCAGTTTCGTACTCCTTTTCCTCCCGGCCTGCCTTCATGTCTTTACCATTAAGGTAGCGGTCGATAGACTCGGCAGCCATAGCTCCGTCTCTCATTGATTCCGAGGCGAAACCGACTCTTCTGACATCGCCACCAATGAAGACCCCTTCTTTAAGGTTACTCATCAGGGTAATTGGGTCGATGTCCAGTCTGCCCGCCTCATTGAGCAATCCCTCATTCTGGAAGAGGGTTCGCTCCGGAGCCTGCCCTATGGTTATCAGAAGCACGTCACCCTCAATGTCTATCACGTCGCTCAGGTCGCACTGAGGGTTGAATCTACCGTCTTCATTAAAGACCGAGCTGCACCGGGGGCACCTTATTTTGTTAAACTTCCCATCCTTACCAACTATCTCCGATACTCCTCGGGAATAGACTATCTTTATACCCTCTTCGGTCGCACCTTCTATCTCCTCAACGTCAGCCGGTATGCCGTCCTTGCTTGATTTATCAGCACACTCCAGACAGACAAGGGTAACATCTCCTCCCAGCCTCCGCGCCGTTCTGGCAACATCAAAGGCAACATTCCCACCGCCGATGACAATCACCTTCTTACCCTTATAGCGCTCAAGCGGCACGTTCCCCTGCAGCACTTCGTACAGCAGGTTTAAGCCGAACATGACCCCTTCCAGGTCGGCGGTAATCATCTCCCGTCCGAAGGTGAGTGGTCGGGGGGAGGGCGTTCCCGTAGCGATGAATACGGCTCGATAACCTTCTTTCTTAAGGTCGTCAAGCATCGAACCACCGTTTACTTCGGCTCCGAGTCTGACCTCAATATGGGCAATCCGAAGCAGGTTATTAATGACTGAGTCAATGGCATCCTGAGGTAGACGGTAGGCCGGGATAAGACGCATGGCACCGCCTAACCTGGGGTTCCTTTCCAGGATGGTAACCCGGTACCCCTTTTTGCTCAGGATATAGGCGCACATCAGGCCTCCCGGTCCACCCCCAATCACAGCCACCTTTTCTTGGTTCA
>CAZHRO010000129.1:0-3691 GCA_964535045.1 uncultured Dehalococcoidales bacterium
AGTAGAAGCTGCCGGTGAGCCCCTGGGCGTCACCCCTAGCGTCAGCGGAGCCGTTCATGGCGCCCACGGCCACGATGCGGTCGCCGTTATCGCCGTCGATATCGTAGTGGTAGATATCGGCGCCGGGCACGATGAAGTAGTCCTCCTCGCTCGGGGTGTTAAACTGAGACCACTTCGTCTCATCAGCGGCAACCGGGCTTACGAAAATAGCACCTATCAGCGCGAAAACAACGCCCGCCGATAGGGCTACGCCCAGTATTTTCGCTATTCTTTTATTTTTCAATTTATGTTAGCCTCCTTTGAGAATATGCTCTTACTCTCCACAAAGAAAGATAGCACAACTTTCCCCATCTTCCCTCTGGAGATAAGATTGCAGTTTAGGCTCTATATCTGCCTGTCTCAGGCACTCCCCTTCAGGACTCCCCCTAGTAGCCAGGTGCCGGGTCCTCCCTCCGGGCTGTTACCATGGCATCACCCCCTTTCTAACCTTCAGCTTATTATACCACAGCCTGTCAACAACAGACCAGGCACAATGCTAAATATAACATAAAATTCCCGTTTGTCAATACCCCAGGCGGGCTAAACCCCGGTATTTTTACCAGATTCACCTGTTTTTGTCCCGGCAGCGGGCACCGCAAATCCAGCCCCTACCCTTTTCCCCTGGCAAGCGTTATAATGAGGGTAAGCCTGCTAATGAGCTCCTACTTATCTATAACGGAGGGGTTATGAAAAGGTTAGCCTTAATAACGATAGCCACACTGGTAACCGGTCTGCTGCTGGCAACCGGGATTAACGGCTGCGGGGCTGAGGCACCGTACGAGGGAGTGCCGTCCCCCATGCCGGCACCGGCGCCCACGCCGGCGAGGCCGCCGGAGAAAGGAATTGCACCGGGGTTGGAGGACTATGCCGGAGCCGAGCTGCCGCCGATACCGGAGGAACGGATGATTGTCCGCAACGGAGAGATGTCGCTGGTGGTCGAGGATGTGCCCGAGGCTCAGGACGAGATAGCCGGGCTGGCGGTAAGGCTGGGGGGCTGGGTGGTAAACTCCAATATCTATGGTGAGGAGGCGGAGATGAGGGGCTATATCACGATCCGCATCCCCAGCGAAAAATTTGACCAGACCCTGGCGGAGCTGAGGGCACTGGCGGTAAGGGTGACCTCGGAAAGCACCAGCACCGAGGACATAACCGAGGAATACGTTGACCTTGAGTCCCGGCTGAGAAACGCCGAGGCTACCGAGAGCCAGTACCTGGCCCTGCTGAACCAGGCCGAAGAGGTGGAGGACATCCTCAAAATCTACGAGGCGCTGTCCCGGATACGCTATGAAATCGAGCAGATAAAGGGGCGGATGCAGTATCTCGAGCAAATCTCAGCCATGAGTCAGATTTCGGTAGATTTGGTCCCCGAAGTTAGTCTGGGGCCACTGGTGCCGCCGGGATGGAGTGCCAGTGAAGCGCTTAACTCGGCTATCCGCGGTCTGACGACCTTCGGGCAGGGACTGGGGACCGCCCTTATCTGGATTGGCATCTTCAGCCCGATATGGGGAACCGCACTCGGTATCACCTACTGGCGCCGGCGGCGGAGGCGGAAGGCTCAATCCCTGGAGGATAAAAGCCGCACCAGCAGCTCTTCCTGACTCAGACCACGAACGGCTACCGTCTTATTTCGGCTGGTATGCCCCCTGGTGATGGCAAGTGAGCTCTGGCTGACACCCAAGAGCTGGCTCAAGAATGAGACTAGTTCTCTATTGGCCTTACCCCTGAGTGGAGGTGCTGATATCCTTACCCGTAATACCCCGCCGCTAAAACCTAAGACTTTGTTCCTTGGGGCGTTAGGGTAAACCCTTAATGAGACCTTAGCTTCACTCTCCAAGATTGACAGATGGCGGTGACTGGCTGCTAGTACTCGCCTTTACCCCCGGTGTTAAAAAGAATCGCGGCCAGGAGCAAAACCCCCGACAGGATAAGCCAGAACGTCCAGGTAAGCTCGCCAGCCAGTATCGGAATCACACCGCCGGCGATAAGACCACCAACCACAGCACATATTGCTCCAAGGACGCCAAAGACCAAACCTCCGGTGCTCATCAACATGACCTCCTTTTATTTATCGGCTAAGCTGCCCGTGGCATGCTTTATGGCTTTATTTCACCCTTATAGTTTCTATATACTGGGGTCAGATGGATAATAACACGAAACCAGCCACTAGTCTATACCCTTATCGAAATTAAAAGACAGGAGGCCCATCTAAAGGGGGTGATAAGCTGTGAGCAGTCTAGAGCGAGAGGTAGGTAGTCTACTCCGCCGGAAAGGACTTAGCCTGGGGGTGGTGGAATCAGCCACCGGCGGGCTTCTTTCTCACCTGATAACTGACGTTCCTGGTAGCTCGGATTACTATAAGGGGTCAATCACTTCTTACAGTAACGAAATCAAGAATAGACTAGTCGGGGTCAGCCAGGATACCATAGGTAAATACGGTGCCGTTAGCCATCAGGTAGCGGAGGAGATGGCGAGAGGCGGCCGAAAAGCCCTTGACGTTGATATATGCCTGGCTGATACCGGGATTGCCGGCCCCGGCGGCGCCACCCCGGAAAAACCGGTGGGGCTATTCTACATCGGCTTATCCCGTGAAACCGCCACCGAAAGTCGAAAGCATATTTTTTCGGGAGACCGGGCGCAGAACAAGCTGGAAGCCGCCGCCGCTGCCCTGAGGTGGTTAAAGGAATACCTGTTGAGCCTGAAATAAACAGGAATGGAAACGCCTTCCCGGTAGTACCCTTAATTGCGAACCCCGCTTATCAGTGCTATACTGGGGCACAGGTCATAATCTAGAAGGGAAGCTTTTATTTATATGAAGAGAGCTGACGGGCGTGCTTATGATGAATTAAGACCGGTAAGAATAATCCCCAATTACCAGAGCTTTGCCGAAGGCTCCGCACTCATAGAACTGGGTAAGACTCAAGTATTATGCTCGGTAAGCGTTGATGAAAGAGTGCCATCCTTTCTTAAAGGCAGTGGCAGTGGCTGGATTACCGCTGAATATGCCATGCTGCCCCGTTCCACAGCTACCCGCACCCCGCGTGATTCCTCACTGGGAAGGATTACGGGCCGGAATCAAGAGATACAGCGCCTTATCGGGCGGGCGCTGCGCGCCGTAACCGACCTTACCGCACTCGGTGAAAGGACTCTAATCGTGGACTGCGATGTGCTCCAGGCCGACGGGGGTACCAGAACCGCCGCTATTACCGGAGCCTATGTCGCCCTGTATCAAGCAACACAAACCCTATCCAACATGGGGATTATATCGTCGATACCACTGAAGACGGCAATCGCAGCCACCAGCGTGGGCATTTTACATAGCTATATGATGTTGGACCTGTGCTATGACGAAGACTGCCATGCCTCAGTTGACTTTAACGTGGCGATGACGGGCAAAGGTGAGTTTGTCGAGATTCAGGGCACCGCCGAAGCCAATCCCTTCTCCCGGGAAACCGTCGACTCACTTCTCATCTTAGCCGAGAAGGGGATTAAACAACTGTTCCAAGTTCAGAAAGAGGCTCTCGGGCTGGACTAGATAGTTAAGGTCTTACCTGACCGCTGCCAAAGATAATCCACTTATAAGAGGTGAGTTCCTTCAGTCCCAGCGGACCCCGGGCGTGCAGCTTCTGGGTGCTGATGCCCACCTCAGCCCCCA
>CAZHRO010000130.1:0-3681 GCA_964535045.1 uncultured Dehalococcoidales bacterium
GATGGTGGGGCCGACCTGAGGGTTGTCCAGGAGCTTCTGGGGCATGCTAACCTATCTTCCACCCAGATATACACCCATATTACCCAAAGTCGAGCCAGAAAGGTCTATCTCTCCGCTCACCCCATGGCGCAGGATGGAAACAGTGGGTCTTGAGAACAGGATAAAGAAGCTGTGCCAGAGCTTCGCCGACCAAGAAATAGACGGCTTCCTCGTCTCACAGCCAGAGAACAGGCGTTACCTTTCCGGCTTTGATGGCTCCGCCGGTTACCTTTTGATTACACCCCGAAGTAGAATCCTGGCTACCGACTTCCGTTACCTGGAACAGGCCAGACAGCAGGCTCCCGACTATGAGATTTTCAAGATAAGCGGTGAGATAGGTGACTGGCTTCCCGGGTTGCTCGCCGGGTTAGACTTGAGGCGGTTGGGCTTTGAGGCCGACCATACCACCTTCTCCTGCTACCGCAAGCTGTCTGATACGCTGAATAAGGCTAAACTTACCTTGAGGCTTGTGCCGGTAGAGGGAATGGTTGAATCCCTGCGGGCGATAAAGGAGCCCGGGGAGATTGAGCTTATAACCAGGGCCGCCGCCATCAGCGACGCGGCGCTTGAATATGCTGAGGCTGTAGTCTGCGCTGGCATGAGCGAGAGGGAATTAGCCTGGGAGATAGAAAAATTCATGAGAGAGCGGGGCAGCGAGGCGATACCCTTTGATATAATTGTAGCTTCAGGGCCAAATTCAGCCCGGCCCCATGCCCGGCCATCCTCACGCCGGATTGCCTCTGGGGAACCGGTGCTGATTGACATTGGTGCCCGGATTTCGGGTTACGGTAGTGATCTAACGCGCACCATCTGCCTCGGTGCTTCCAATGAGAACTTCGACAGGGTGTACGACGTCGTCCTCGGTGCTCAACTGGCGGCAATAGCCATGATTGAGCAAGGAATGAGTGGCGAGGATGCCGATAAAATTGCTAGAATAGTAATTGAGGAAGCCGGCTATGGTGAGGCTTTCGGGCACTCTCTGGGTCACGGTGTTGGTCTGAGCCCCCATGAGCTGCCCCGCCTCGGTCCTAAGTCGCGGGAGAAACTGGCTGACGGCATGGTCTTTACCATCGAACCTGGTATCTACCTGGCTGGTTGGGGAGGGGTGAGGATTGAAGATACCGTAGTCATGGAAGATGGCAAAATAAGAGTAATATCAAAATCTAGGAAAAGGTGAAAGCATAACATGATTGGTGCCGGCGAATTAAGGAAGGGAATCATTATTGAACTGGATGGTAAGTTGTGTCAGGTCATCGACTACCATCACGTCAAGATGAAGCGCACTGCTCTGGCTCGACTTAAACTCCGCGATATCGTGAATGGCCACACCTTTGAACAGACCTTTCAGAATACCGAGAAGTTTGTTCGCGCTCGGCTTGACTATCGCAACATGCAGTACCTCTATAACGATGGTGATCTGTACTACTTTATGGATGAGGAGAATTTCGAGCAGATTTCTCTGGATAGAAGCCAGCTGGGTGATGCCGTTAATTACCTGAAGGACGGCATGTCCCTGCAGATATCAAGCTATAAGGGCAGGATTGTTGGTGTTGAGCTGCCGATTACGGTCGAGCTTAAGGTAGTCGAGACCGGTCCCAGCTTTAAGGGAGACACGGCTAGTGCGGGCACCAAGCCGGCGACAATGGAAACCGGTATCATCATTCAGGTTCCAATGTTTATCAGCGAAGGGGATATCCTCAAGGTTGATACTCGGACCGGTAGCTACCTGGAAAGAGTCGGCTGAGAGAAAGTCGGGTTACCGGCGAAAACGCAGGTAACGATGTCAACCCGGCTTCACCGGGCTTAAAGCTTCATCCTGCTGAGCGAGGTATCCTCTGCCCCTCCTGTGCTCGCTATCATATTTTCTCAGGATCTGCCTGGCGGAGGCGTTTCACCTCTGCCTTTATACTATATTTGATAAACTGCGTCAGCGGAGAGTATAATTCAGCCGTGACGAAAGCGAGTTAAGCCAGAATTGCTGAAAGCTGACCTCCATATTCATACCGAATACTCTTTAGACTGCGAAACGCCTTTGGAAGAGGTTATAAGGCGTTGCCAGGAGCGGGGTATAAACTGCATTGCCATTTCTGACCACGGCACTATTGAGGGGGCGTTAGAGATGCAGGGGATAGCTCCTTTCCCGGTAATTATCGCCGAGGAGATACTGACTCCCAGCGGCGAGATTATGGGTATGTTCCTTAAAGAGGGTATTCCGAGTGGCCTGTCTGTTGAGCAGACGATAGCCAGAATTCGGGAGCAGGACGGCCTGGTGATAATTCCGCACCCCTTCGACCGGTTTCGGCCTTCCGCTCTAGAGACCGAGGTGCTGGAAGAGCTTGTAGCCGGGGAAGAGATAGACGCCATTGAGGTGTTTAATTCAAGGACGCCTCTTTACCGGTCATCAGCCCGGGCAGAAGTCTTTGCCCGGAAACACGGCATTCCGGGCACCGCCGGGAGCGATGCCCACACCCCCGATGAGATAGGCAATGCTTATGTAGAGATGCCCGAATTTGCTGGTCGGGATGACTTCCTGGAGGCTTTGGCTCGGGGTAGAATTGTCGGCCGGCGGACAAATCCCCTGACTCACATCAACAGCATCTGGGCGCGCTTGAAAAGTAACCTTAAGATAGACTGACAGACCTTGTATCAACTGGGTTGGTTCTCTACCGGCAGAGATAGGGCAGCCAGCGACCTCTTGCAGGCTGTCGAGAACAGCATCAAGCTCGGTGAGATTGAGGCTGAGATAGCCTTTGTCTTCAGTAACCGCGAGCCCGGCGAATCGAAAGAGAGTGACCTGTTCTTTGAACTGGTTGAAGGCTACAAGATACCGCTTGTCTGTTTTTCCTATCAGAGGTTTAAAGCCAGGAAGGGAGCCAGGACCGAGAGGACAGGAGATGCCCTGCCGCCATGGCGGCTGGAATATGACCGTGAGGTAATGGGCCGTCTAAGGGGCTTTCAAGTTGATCTGTGCATCCTCGCCGGTTATATGCTTGTCATCGGCAGGGAGATGTGTGAGCGATACAATATGATTAACCTCCACCCCGCGGCTCCCGGCGGGCCAGCCGGGACCTGGCAGGAAGTAATCTGGCAGCTAATCGAAGGGAGAGCTGAGGAAACCGGAGCCATGATGCACCTGGTCACTCCGGAGCTGGACAAGGGGCCGCCGGTAACCTACTGTACCTTTTCTATCAGGGGTAAACCCTTTGATAAGTACTGGCGGGAAATAGCTAATCGCCCCTTCGATGAGATTAAAAAGGAGGGTGAGGGTAATCCCCTGTTCAGACTGATTCGCGAGCATGAACTGGCCCGGGAATTCCCGCTCATCATATCCACCATCAGGGCATTTAGCCGGGGCAGGGTCAAGATAACCACGGATAAGAGGGTTGTCGATTTTGAAGGCAGGCCAATTAACGGTTATAACCTGACCGCTGAGATAGATAGGCTGGTAGAACTAAAGACGAGGCTAGAAGGAGGTGAGGAAGATAAATAACTTCATCTGTTTTGACCTCGAAGGCCCGCTGTCTCCCCAGGATAATGCCTATGAGCTAATGAAGCTCTTTCCTGATGGTGACAGGGTCTTTGAGGTCATAAGCCGCTATGATGACCTTTTAACCCTGGAAGAAAGGGAGGACTACGAGCCGG
>CAZHRO010000131.1:0-3656 GCA_964535045.1 uncultured Dehalococcoidales bacterium
CTAGCAAGAGGTTCCTGTATCAGTCTTCTCTATTTTTCCCTTGCCAGCCTCACTGAGCCAGCTTAAAGGTCTATTTTTTAATATTATAATATTATAGCATACTGGGTAAGATTATGGCAAGGATTTATAGCTGTGGGGTGAGTAGCATCAATCTTACGCTTTGATTTTTAAGCAAATATTAAGATATTCAGCCGAGTTGAGCTCTTCTGAGCCTGTAAGACACTTAAAACGTGGATTTCCTTTAAACTCCCTCCCAGCCAGTGTTATAATGAGCTAGGATGGATATTCTTTCCGAGCTTAACCCGGCGCAGCGGGAGGCGGTCGAGGTAATCACCGGCCCGGTGCTCATTCTGGCCGGCCCCGGCAGCGGTAAGACCAGGGTTATCACCCACCGGGTTGCCTATCTCATTAAGGTCTGTGGCATTAGCCCGCGCTATATCATGGCGGTTACCTTTACCAATAAGGCCGCCCGGGAGATGCAGGCACGGCTCTATCATCTGGTCGGTGGTTCGGTAAAAGATTTAACCCTGGGCACCTTTCATGCTATCTGCGCTCGTATCCTGCGCCGGGACGGTAAGGCAGTTGGTATTGACCCCAAGTTCGTAATCTATGATGACGATGACCAGCTGGGCTTAATCAAGCGCAGCCTTCAGGATATCGGTCTTGACCCCAAGCAGTATGCTCCAAGGGCGATTGCCTCCGCTATCGGGGCGGCTAAGAGCCGAACCCAGGCTCCCGCTGACTATATTCAGCAGAGCCGGAGCTACTTCGAGGGGGTGGTGGGGCGAGTCTACGAGCGCTACGAGCAGCTTCTCGGGGAAAGTAACGCTCTCGATTTTGACGATTTACTGATGAAAACGGTGCTTCTATTTAGAGGCTGCCCTGAGGTTTTGTCCCGCTATCAAAACAGATACCGCTATATTCAGGTGGATGAGTTTCAGGATACCAATCTGGTTCAGTACGAGCTGGTAAAGCAGATAGGGAGCAGGTACCGTAATATCTGTGTGGTTGGGGACCCTGACCAGTCGATTTACTCCTGGCGTTCTGCCGATCTGCGTAATATCCTTAGCTTTGAGAAGGACTATCCTGAGGCGAAAGTGGTGCTTTTAGAGCAGAACTACCGTTCGACCAAGAATATCCTGGAGGTGGCTTCACACCTCATCTCGGTTAACCGGGAGCGTAAGCCCAAGGGCCTGTGGACAGAGAATGAAGTAGGTGAACTGGCTACGGTGGTGGAGACCTATACTGAGCAGGAGGAAGCCCAGTTCGTGGTTAACGAGATAGAGCGGCTGGTGGATAAGGGAGAGGCAAGGTTGGGGGACTGTGCCGTGATGTACCGCACCAATGCTCAGTCCCGAGCCCTTGAGGAGGCCTTTATTCGCTTTGGCACCCCTTATAAGCTGGTCGCCGGCACCCGTTTCTACGAGCGGCGGGAGGTTAAGGATATCATTGCCTATCTCCGGCTCATCCAGAATCAGGATGATAGCGTTAGCCTGCTTCGCATCATCAATGTGCCCGGGCGCGGTATCGGTCAGCAGACCCTGGCCAAGCTATCCAGCCTGGCAAGGTCTCGGGGTACATCTCAGTATGAGACTCTGCGGCAGATAAGTGAGCAGAGAGACGGTGAGAAGCTGCCCTTTAGTCCTCATATCACCCGGGCCCTGCTTGGTTTTTTCGACCTGATGGAGGAATTTATCACCCGCAGCCGGGAACTTAACATGGTCGATTTATTTGATTTGGTTGTAAGGCGTTCGGGATATCAGGAGTACTTATCGGGCCAGCCGGACGGAGAGGAGCGCTGGGAAAATATTCTTGAACTGAGAACGGTAGCTCAGCAGTACCGTGATTTGCCGCCGCCGACGGGCTTAACTTCGTTTCTCGAAGGGGTAACCCTGGTATCCGATGTGGACGGGCTTGATGAGACGGTGGATGCGGCTACCCTGATTACCCTCCATCAGGCTAAGGGTCTGGAATTTCCGGTGGTGTTTATTGTCGGTATGGAAGATGGCATTCTGCCTCACATAAAATCATTTGACGACCCGGGCCAGATGGAGGAAGAACGGCGGCTGTGCTACGTGGGTATCACCCGAGCCAAGAGGCGGGTGTATCTGGTTCATGCCTTTCGCCGTAGCTTCAGGGGCAGCAGCAACGTGGGCCAGCCATCCCGCTTCCTGGATGACATACCGGGGCACCTGGTTACCAGCGGTGGTTTGTGGGCTGGAGAAGAGGGTGGGGTAGCCTCGGCAGTCTATTCCTGGAACCGGCCGTCACCCTTCAGTTCATCACCGCCTCAGGATGGTCTTTCCTCACCAGAGATTAAGACGGGAAGCCGCGTCCGCCACGCTGCTTTTGGTGAAGGGGTGGTGGTAAGTTGCCAGTCGGTGGATGGTGATAGCGAGGTGGTGGTGGCTTTTCAGGGAGCCGGCGTGAGGAAGCTGCTACTCAGCTATGCTAAGCTGGAGAAGGTAGAGTAAAGAGTAACCTAAACCAGACTGAGGTTTATCATGCCCATTAGACCCTTAGACCCTCAAGTTGTATCCCGGATTGCGGCTGGCGAGGTGGTGGAGAGGCCGGCCTCGGTGGTTAAGGAGCTTATTGAGAATTCCCTGGATGCCGGGGCCACCCAGGTTTCGGTTGAGGCCAGGGAGGGTGGGGTAAGCCTGATACGGGTAATTGATAACGGCTCGGGCATTCCCCCGGGAGAGGTAGAGCTTGCCTTCAGCAGGTATGCCACCAGCAAGATAACCAGCCTCGAGGACTTTAATTCCATTTTAAGCCTTGGCTTTCGCGGCGAGGCGCTTGCCAGTATTGCCGCGGTGGCTGAGGTGGAGCTTGTTACCTGCGCTGCCGGTGAGTCAGCGGGTGTTTATCTCAGCCTGAAGGGTGGAGAAATTGTTGAGCGGGGCAGGCAGGGACGCTCTTCGGGGACGACGGTTACCGTGAGGAATCTCTTCCGTCAGGTGCCGGCAAGGCTGAAGTTCCTCAAGTTGCGGACGACCGAGGCTAGCCATATTGCTAACGTAGTAAGCCGCTATGCGCTCTCATTCCCTGAGGTTCGGTTTACCCTGTCTCTTGAGGGACGAATGACGCTGCAAACACCGGGTAGCGGTCAGTTGATAGACAGCGTGGCTCAGGTTTATGGTCTTGAGATAGCCCAGAATATGCTCGAGATCAGGCCTCAGGAATGGGGGGGTGGGGTGGAGATTTCACCACCCGTGGTAACTGGTATGGTTGGCTCACCGAAGGTAAGCCGTTCCAGCCGTGATTACCTTAACCTGTTTGCTAACCGCCGCTTCATAAGCCACCGCCTCTTGGCCTGGGCAGTGGAGGAGGCTTATCACGGTTTTCTGATGGTTGGGAAGCACCCCATAGCCATCGTTAATCTTTCACTCCCGCCTCGAGATATGGATGTTAACGTTCACCCCGCTAAGACTGAGGTGCGGTTTCGTGATGACAAAGCCGTTCTTACGGCTGTCCAGAGAGCGGTGCGTCAGACGCTGGTGGGGCTAGCGCCGGTGCCTCAGATTGGTGAGGTGGCTACAGCACATCGGGTAGCCTCAATACCCCGACAGCCGCTATGGAAGCCAACCAGCGGCGGGGCTGGTATTACGATGCGTCCGCCCCAGGCCCCTCAGACCCCGTCCCGGTCACTACCT
>CAZHRO010000132.1:0-3648 GCA_964535045.1 uncultured Dehalococcoidales bacterium
AGCATGCTCTGGGTGATGGCTAGTTCGTGCATCTATTGTACCTCTAACGGTATCCCGGTAGTTAGCTCAGCAAATTCTGGGTAGCGGGTCGCCGACCAGCATATCAACGATTCTCGTGGTTCCCAGGCTGGTCTTCATTACCACCCGCCCGGGGTGCTTGGCGGTGACTTCGCCGATGATGGCTGCCTCTTTGCCATAATGATTTCTGCTCATCGCGGCGAGAACGCTCTCGGCATCTTCAGCAGGGACGATAGCTATCAGCTTACCCTCATTGGCGATATAAAGTGGGTCGAGACCGAGCATCTCGCAGGCGGCGAGGACCTCTTCACGTGTGGGAACCTTCTCTTCTTCAATTCTTATTCCCACCCTTGACTGTGTTGCCAGTTCGTTTAAGGCGGTGGCTAGCCCGCCGCGGGTGGGGTCTCTCAGGCAGTGGATACTAGGACTGGCAGCTAGCATCTCCATCACCAGTTTTGCCAGCGGAGCACAGTCGCTCTTCAGGTTGGTGGAAAAGCTAAGCCCTTCACGCCGGCTTAAGACAGCAATACCGTGCTCGCCAATAGCCCCGCTTAGAATTACCTTATCACCGGGTCTGGCATTACTACCGGAAATATCAACTCCTTCTGGTATTATACCGATGCCGGCGGTATTAATAAAAAGCCTGTCGGCGCTACCTCGATTGACTACCTTGGTATCCCCGGTGATGATTTTTACCCCAGCTTCCTGAGTTGCTTTTTGGATTGAAACTACGATTTGGCCAAGCTCCTTTTGGGAAAGGCCTTCCTCGATGATGAAGGCGAGACTTAGGTAGAGGGGCTTGGCTCCCGACATTGCCAGGTCGTTCACGGTGCCGCAGACCGCCAGCTTTCCGATGTCACCGCCGGGGAAGAAGATGGGGCTTACCGTATAGCTATCGGTGGTAAATGCCAGCCTGCCCCCTATCTCAAAAACTGCCGAGTCGTCCAGTTTAGCCAATATGGGATTTACCAGCGCCTTAACAAAGCTCCTCTCTACCAGCTGGTGAGCCAGCCGGCCGCCGCTGCCGTGGGCAAGCAGAATCCTATCCGTCAATATCCCCTCCGTACCGATAGTAAGCAGAACAGCTGCCTTCTGACGAAACCATGCACGGTCCAACAGGGTGTTCCGGCGTACAGACTTTACTGAAGAGGGTGCAGTCTGACGGTGTTTTGATACCGCGCAGGATGTCGCCGCAGATGCAGCCTTCGGGTTCCCGGGCAGGTTCGATAGCAATATTAAAAGCAAGCTCAGCGTCAAACTGCTCATATTCCCTCTTTAGTTTTAGCCCGCTATCCGCAATCTCACCCAGTCCCCGCCACTGAGCCGGGCAGGGCTCAAATACCTGCTCCATAATCCTCAGTGCCTCGGAGTTACCCTCGGGGCGTACCCCCCTTCGGTAGGCAATTTCAACTCTGGCTTCACCCTTCTCAACCTGCGCTACCAGCATACTGATACACTGCAGGATATCCAGGGGTTCAAAACCAGCGATGACACAGGGAATACGATAGTCAAGGGCTACGGACTCCCAGGGATGGGAGCCGATAATAGTGCTCACGTGGCCGGGGCAGATAAGCCCCTCGAGCCTGACCTCACCGGAGTCCAGGATAGCCCGGATTGACGGCGGACACAGTTTGTGCATCGAGAGGACGTGATAGTTTCTAATTGACTCCTCTTTAGCGTGGAGAATGGACGCCGCCACCGTCGGAGCAGTGGTCTCAAAGCCGATGCCGAGAAAAATAACCGGTCTTTTCGGGTTTCCGCTCGCGATCTTAAGGGCATCAGTAGTGGAGTACACGGCACGCACATCTGCCCCGCGGGCCTTGGCTTCCTGGAGACTGGAACGACTCCCCGGTACCTTAAGCATATCACCAAAGGTGGTGATAATTACATCCGGAATCCGGGAGAGGGCGATAGCCTTATCAATATCGGCGCTGGCGGTAACACAGACCGGGCAGCCGGGTCCAGAGACCATCTCCAGCGTTTTGGGTAAAGCCTGACGGATGCCATACCTGAAAATAGTGACGGTATGACCACCACAGAACTCCATGAAGCGGGCTTTGGTCCGGGAGTGATGGTGAATCTGTGAGATCAGTCTCTCGGCTAACTCCGGACGCCTGAATTCAGTAACGAATTTCAATCTGCTTCCTCACCGACCGCGGCTATCTCCTCCAGGAGCCTTAAGGTTTCCTGAGCTTCTTCCTGGTCCAGGATATTTATGGCATATCCGGTGTGGACGATAACGTAATCGCCCACCTCGGCCTCAGGGGTGAGTTCAAGGCTAATGCGGCGGCTTATGCCTCCAAGTTCCACCTCGGCCTCTTTATCGGTTATTGACTTTACCAGTGCTGGTATCGCAAGGCACACGTCTAGCTCCTTTGGGCAAAATTGGCAATCACCGCCTGCCCCAGAGAAATGCCACCGTCATTGCAGGGCACCAGATGGTGTGTAATCACACTGAAGCCCTCTTTCCTTAATAATGATGTGGCTAGCTTGAGAAGCAGTCGGTTCTGGAAGACCCCGCCGCTCAGGGCTACCCTATTTATAGCTCTTTCCTGAGCCAGGACCTTACACATCTCAGTGATTATCTCAGCTACTGTCCGGTGAAATCTGAGCGATATTGTGGAAGCAGGAACCCGGTTTCTAACGTCCTGAACCACCGATGAGATTAGCCTGCCTAGTTTCACAATCTTAGCTCCCTGGTCGGTGGTAATCAAAAAGGGATAGGCTTCCGCCGCAAGCCCGTCTAATTCATCCGGGGCTACCATTTCAAGCTCAATGGCTGCCTGAGCCTCGTAGTCTATTTCGCTTCTCACTCCGGCTAGGGCGGAGACAGCGTCAAAAAGACGCCCGGCACTTGATGTCAGGGGAGAATTTATACCGCGCGCGACCTGATGTTTTACAGTCTCAACCTCTTCGGGATTAAGCTTGCTCAAGGGTAAGTCTACCAGCGGGAAGTCCTCATCTAATAGTGCGTACAGAAAGCCCAGCGCCATGCGGTAAGGTTTCTTTATGGCAGCAATGCCTCCCGGCAGAGGCACGCATTCCAGGTGTCCTGCTCTTTGGAAGTCCTTGTAGTCGGCAATCAGGAATTCCCCACCCCAGATAGTGCCGTCAACACCGAACCCGGTGCCGTCAAAGGCAACCCCGATAACCGGCCCTTTAACCCTATTTTCAACGAGGCAGCTCGCGATATGGGCGTGGTGATGCTGAACCGGCACTAATGTTAATCCCGGCTCCGAACCAATCTGCTGAGCGTATTTGGTCGAAAGGTATTCGGGGTGCATGTCACAGGCTATAATCTCCGGTTCAACGCGAAAAAGCCTTTTATAGAGCTTAACGGTATTCTCGAAGTGCTCCAGAGTTTCTTCATTTTCCATATCACCGATATGCTGGCTGATGAAGGCGTGGTTATCTCTGGTAAGACAAAAGGTATTCTTCTCCTCGGCACCGCAGGCAAGGACCTGCTTTGATTTAAAGGGAAGGAAAATAGGGTAGGGGGCATAGCCCCGAGCCCGCCTCACCGGTTGAGGAATCTCATCCACGACCATATAAACGCTGTCATCGTAGCGGGCGTAGATGTCCCGGTTATGGAACAGGAAGTAATCGGCAATACCTTTGAGCCTTCTCGCA
>CAZHRO010000133.1:0-3641 GCA_964535045.1 uncultured Dehalococcoidales bacterium
AGATACCTCTAAATTCTGCGCCCGCAGCACGACAAAAAAATCACTGGAATTACCCAGGGTGAATAAAGCCATCACCGCCAAGAAAACCTTGAACCGAGTATCAAAGCCAGCAGCTAGTCTTTTCAGACCGAATATAAGTGGAGGTTGGCTGCCCGCCCGGGGTTTTATCTCCCGCTCCCTCACGAATTTTATCAGTATTACCACCGCCAGCGCCGCCGGCACGATACCTATCAGTACCAGCCGTTGGTAGGTTCGGAGGCTGAGTTCCAACCCCCCACCCTGAACAAAATAGATGACAGTAGCGGCTATCGCCAGCCCTACGACCGCCCCGGAAGTATCCATAGCCCGGTGAAACCCGAAGCTCCTGCCCCTCTCAGCAGGCGGCGCAGAATCAGCCAGTAAGGCGTCACGCGATGAGGTGCGAATACCCTTACCAATCCGATCGCCGAATCTAACCCCCAGGACTGCCCCCCAGGTGGAAGCGAGATACATAAAGGGCTTGACCACGGTGGAAATAGTGTAGCCGGCTACGGCAAGAGACTTGCGCTTGCCTATCCGGTCGCTGAACCAGCCGCTAAATATCCGGAACAGGGCATCGGTGCTTTCCGATAGCCCGCCGACAAGACCGACGATAGTTGTCGTTGCCCCCAGCACATTACACAGAAACAGAGGTACCAGGGTAAAAATCATCTCGCTGGAGACATCGGTAAGAAAGCTGACAACGCCCAGAAAGAAGACGTTGGGACTGAAGCCCCAGATTCTTCGCGGGGATCCCTCTTTATGAGATACTCTCCTCATCTACCCTCAATAACCTCTTTTACCAGTTCCTCGATTTTCTTCTTAGATTGCTCCAGCGTCTGCTTCCCTCTTTGAGTAGCCCGGTAGTATTTCCTTACCCTGCCGTCAACTAACCGAGGACTACTTTCCAGATAGCCCTCCCTTTCTAGCCGATGTAGCATCGGGTACAGGGTACCCGGACTGATATTATAACCATGCCGCCCCAGCTCTCTGGCTATCGCGGCACCAAAGATTGGCTCTTCGACAGCATGGTAAAGGATGTGAATCTTAATAAAACCGAGAAAAAACTTCCTATCAAGCACAATAACGAATTCCGATATCGTAGTACGATATTTAATCCATACTATATCTTGTTCGCCCCCTAAATGCAACCCGGCGCTTGACAAACCACGCTACTTGTGATAGGTTAAGCTACAAATAGTCAGGTGATTGGAAACATGTTAATCTACACTGTCCCTAACGAGTGGTATTATTACTTTACTTTTTGTGGCGCCTGAGGCGCGCTTGGAGGGTCGGTGTGTAAAGATAAGGCACTAAGCAGAAATAAATAACGGATCAAGGAACCCTCCCAAGCGGAGGGTTCTTCAGTTTTGGAACCCAAGAGGGCTTTATCCAAAAAAGCGGTTCCGAGAGAAGAGTTTTCTTAGGGAGGGATAGATGATAATAATGAAGACCGATGCTACCACCGAGGAAATAGCCATGGTAGTGAAAGAAATCAAGAAATATGGCTTGAGAGCCGATGTTTCCAAGGGTAGATACCGCACCGTAATTGGCTTGGTCGGTGATGAGAGAAAGGCGCCATTTGAGCATTTTGCTACCCTCCCCGGGGTGAAAGAGGCAGCCATGGTTGAGACGCCCTATAAGCTGATCAGTCGGGAATACAGCAAACAAATTGCGGGGGAGGAAATCGAGCAGGCAGTGGTTAAGGTAGGGGATATTGAGATAGGCGGTAGCAAACCGGTATTCATTGCCGGTCCCTGTGCTGTAGAGAGCCATAAGCAGCTACTCAGAATTGCTGAAGAGGTTAAGGAGGCTGGAGCCCATATCCTGAGGGGGGGCATCTTTAAACCCAGAAGTTCGGTTCACTCCTTTCAGGGGCTGGGCTCCATAGGCTGGGAAGAGGCTAAAAGGGCTCTGGCCTGGATGCGTGAAGCCGGGGAAAGGTTCAATCTGGCAACGATAACTGAAGTGCGGGGAGAGACACAGGTTGACCTGGCCGCCGAGTATATTGATATGATTCAGATCGGAACGAGAAACATGTATAATCAAGACCTGCTGACGAAGGTAGCCAGGACAGGGAAGCCTATCCTATTTAAGCGGCACTTCGGCGCCGGAATTGAGGAGTTCCTGTCCTTTGCGGAATATATTGCGGCCGAGGGCAATAAGAATATCGTCCTGTGTGAGCGGGGAATACTCCCCGTCGGCAAGGGTAAAAACTACACTCGATACACGCTCGACCTGGCGGCGGTGCCTACCATCCAGCAAGAGACCTACCTGCCGGTAATCGTGGACCCCAGTCATGCCACCGGTCGACGGGACCTTATCTTCAACATGAGCTGCGCAGCTATCGCCGCCGGAGCCAGTGGTCTTATGATTGAGGTACACTACAACCCGTCAGAGGCATTAGTCGATGCCCAGCAGGCAATCACACCCGATGAACTTACCGAAATTATTGATGTCTGTCGAGAAATCCATCGGCTGACTAAGCAACACAGAAATGAAAAGGGTTAGGGTAAAACTAGGTAGTAAGAGCTACAATATCCATATAGGTTCCGGAACGCTTTCGCAAGCCGGCCACTGGTTAAGAGAATTAGGATTTGACGGTAAGCTGGTAGTCATCACTAACCCCATCGTGGAGAGCCTCTACGGTAAGGCCCTCCAGCAGGGTCTCACTCAAGAGGGCTTTACGGTGACCACGCTGCAGGTTCCCGACGGAGAAGAGCAGAAGTCACTGGAGACTGCCGGCAGGCTGTACCTCGAATTATCCGGTTGCTTTACGGAAAGGACGACGCCTGTCTTAGCCTTAGGCGGCGGAGTTATCGGGGACCTGGCTGGTTTCGTCGCCGCTACCTATAAGAGAGGCATCCCCCTCGTGCAGATGCCGACCACCCTGCTCGCCCAGGTCGATAGCAGCATCGGGGGTAAGGTAGCCGTAGACCACGGTCGGCTTAAGAATGAAATCGGGGCATTCTACCAGCCCAGGTCAGTGATTAGCGATGTCAGTACCCTAAGAACACTTGACCCCCGAGCGATCAGTAACGGGCTGGCTGAAGTAATAAAATATGGGGTCATCCGGGACAAGGGCTTATTTTACTATCTTGAAGATAATATGGACAGGGTAAAAGCCCTCGATGAGGCGGTACTTGAGGAGATTGTCTTTCGGTCGGCCAAGATTAAAGCTGAAGTGGTGACCAGGGATGAGAAGGATTTAGGGCCAAGAGCCATCCTGAACTACGGTCACACTGTTGGCCACGCTATTGAGTCGGCTTCCAATTTTAAAATAGACCATGGCGAAGCGGTAGCTATCGGAATGGTAGCCGCAGCCAAGATCTCAAAAGAGATGGGCATGCTTGACGGGAGAGAATTAAGCCGGTTGGAAAGCCTTATTAAGAAGGCTGGCCTGCCGGTCAAGGTACCAAACCTCAAGGTAGAGAAGCTTATTGCCGCCATGCAACACGACAAGAAAGTCCGTGGCGGCAGGATAAGATTTATCCTGCCTGAAGCACTGGGCAAGGTACTTATTACTGACGAAGTGAACCTGTCTTTAGTCGAGCAGGTTCTGGCAGATTAAGCGAAGGGGCCAGAAAGCCGGGGAGTCAGAATGAAACCTAGAATCTGTGCTG
>CAZHRO010000134.1:0-3589 GCA_964535045.1 uncultured Dehalococcoidales bacterium
AGTAATGAAGCTTTTTGAATTCGAAGCTAAAAACATTCTGCAGCAATATGGCATATCAGTTCCCCGGGGTAAAACGGCTGCTAAATCAGCCGAGGCTCAGAGAGCAGTTCAGGAAATAGGTAAGCCAGCCGTGCTAAAGTCCCAGATCCTGGTATCTGGCCGGGGCAAGGCGGGAGGCATATTATTTGTAAGTAATCCAGCCGAAGCGCAGGAAGCCGCTACAAACCTGCTGGGCAAAACTATTCGGGGATGTAAAGTAGACCGCTTGCTGGTTGAGGAAAGGCTGGAGATTATGTCTCAATTCTACGCCTCTCTGGCAATTGATAGAGGGACCAGGACATATATTGCCCTGGCCTCGGCCAGCGGTGGGGTTGATATCGAGGAGGTTGCCCAGGTTGCCCCGGAGAAGATAGCACGGTACCAAATTGACATCGCCGACGGCTTCGGTAAAAAAGAAGCCGTCAGGATGCTGAGTCGCCTCCCCCTGAATGAAGACGATATCAGCACCTTTGCTGATATCCTCGGTACCCTGTATCAAGTAACCATGGACTATGACGCCGAACTGGTTGAGATAAACCCCCTGGTTAAGACGCCTGCCGGCAAGTTCATGGCGGCCGACGCTAGAATAACAGTTGATGATAACGCAGTCTTCAGGCATCCTGAGCTAGCCGCCAGGGCTTCCCTGGGGACCGAGGCTACCCCGAGAGAAGCGGAGGCTAGAAAGCAAAAACTGGCCTATGTAGATCTCGACGGGGACATCGGTATCATTGGTAACGGTGCCGGTTTGGTTATGGCAACTATAGATATGGTACGGATTTTCGGGGGCAAGCCCGGCAGTTTTCTGGACCTAGGTGGTGGTGTTCAAGCTGAGAAAATCGAGCAGGGAATTACGCTGGTCATGGCGAAACCAGAGATAAAAGCCGTCTTGGTAAATATTCTCGGCGGCATAACCAGGTGCGATTTGGTAGCTGAGGCGGTCGTTCAAGCCCTCCGCGAGTCCAGCATCAAAAAGCCGCTGGTTATCAGAGCCAGCGGCACCAATGAGGACGAAGCGGCTCTGATACTGCATCAGGCCGGGATTAAGAGCTACCACAGCATGAATAAGGCTGTCAAAGAAGTGGTAAAGCTGGGAGGGTAGTTAGGAGCCTTGAGAAACGTGCTGAATAAGAACTCACGAGTTGTGGTTCAGGGGATAACCGGACACGAAGGTAGATTTCACACGACACTGATGCAGGATTACGGAACGAAAATAGTCGCCGGGGTGACGCCAGGCAAGGGAGGGCAACTGGTGGGCAGCATTCCGGTATACGATACGGTCTTAGAAGCCGTTAGTAACCATAACGCCAATACCTCGATTCTGTTTGTCCCCGCTGATGCTGCCCGGGGGGCTGTCCTTGAGGCCCTTGACGCCGGCATAAAAACGCTGGTGATTATTACCGAGGGCATCCCCCAAAAAGACGCTATCGAATTTATTAGCAGAGCCAATAAACAGCCGGGGGTAATCATTGTTGGCCCAAATACTCCCGGGGTGATAAATCCCGGGCTGAGGGTCAAGGTCGGTATCATGCCAGGCCGTGTTTTCCGTCCCGGTACCATCGGCATCGCCTCCCGAAGCGGCACCCTAACCTATGAGATTGCCCATCATATCAGTGAGGCCGGTTTGGGAGAAAGCACCTGCGTCGGTCTCGGTGGTGACGCTATTACCGGGCTGGGTTTTGTTGACCTTCTGGAGATGTTCAAGGATGACAAGGAAACCAGGGCCGTGGTTCTGATTGGGGAGATAGGCGGTAACGCCGAGGAGCTGGCTGCCCGATACATTGCCGAAACACACTATCCCAAGCCGGTGGTCGCCTATATTGCGGGAAAATTTGCCCCGGTGGGAAAGCGCATGGGGCACGCCGGTGCTATAATTATGGGTAGTGACGGAACTGCAGAGTCAAAGGTTGATGCACTTAATGCCGCCGGGGTAGCCGTAGCTGAGAAACCCAGCGATGTTGCCGGGCTACTGAGAAACATGGATGTCTACTGGAGAGACTTGGTGGTATAATCAAACTATCGATTAAAGGAGGAACTATGTCACAGAGAGTAACCAAAGAGGAGCTTTTAGCTAAGGCGCGCAAACCAGCCGCAGATGCCATGAGGCTGCATCCATTCTATCGGGGTAAAATGCAGACTATGCCTAAGTGCCCCGTCCGCGATTTCAGCGATTTCTCCATCTGGTACACCCCGGGGGTCGCTACACCATGCCGGGCGATAGAAAAGGATAAGGAAAAGGTCTATGAGTATACCAATAAGTGGAATACGGTAGCGATAGTATCCGACGGCACCCGGGTTCTGGGGCTGGGTGATATCGGCCCCGAGGCGGGTCTGCCGGTGATGGAAGGGAAGGCCATGCTATTCAAGTACCTGGGCGGCGTCGATGCCGTTGCTATCTGCCTTGATACCAAAGACCCGGACGAGATTATCCAGGCAGTGAAGTGGCTGCAACCCTCTTTTGGCGGCATAAATCTGGAGGATATCGCCAATCCCAAGTGCTTCTACATCCTTGACACCCTGAGAAAGGAGATGGCAATTCCGGTGTGGCACGATGACCAGCAGGGGACAGCGGCAGTCACCCTAGCCGGCCTGATTAATGCCCTGAAGATCGTGGGTAAGAAGAAAGAAGAGGTTAAAATCACCGTAATCGGGGTAGGAGCTGCCAACATAGCCATTACGAGACTGCTTTTCGCCGATGGCTTCAAGCCGCAGAATACCATCTTTGTTGACAGCAAGGGCATCCTTAACACCAGCAGGACTGACCTTGAGGCAAAGCAGGCTGAGAATCCCTATAAGTGGGATTTGTGTCAGAGAACTAACCCTGAGAAGAGAACGGGAGGGATTAGCGAGGCACTTAAGGGAGCCGACGTCTGTATTTCGCTGTCTAAATCAGGCCCGGGCACTATCAAGGCGGAGTCGTTAAAGGGCATGGCCAAGGATGCCATTCTCTTTGCCTGTGCCAACCCCATCCCTGAAATCTGGCCGTGGGAAGCTAAAGAAGCCGGTGTCAGAATTGTGGCTACCGGGAGGTCAGATTTTGCCAATCAGGTAAACAACTCTACCGGTTTTCCGGCTATCTTCCGCGGCACCCTGGATGTTAAGGCCAAAACGATTACCGATGAGATGTGTCTGGCCGCTGCCTACGAACTGGCTAAATTCGCTGAGGAGCGAGGTATACACGACGATAATATCAGCCCTACTATGGATGAATGGGAGGCATTTATCCGTGAAGCCGTCGCCGTGGGCATGAAGGCCATTGAGCAGGGCGTGGCCCGGGAAACACCGAGCCGTGAAGAGCTGACCAAGCGGGCGGAGAAGATGATCAAGGAGTCAAGAGAGACTACCAGCCTCCTGATGAAGTCCGGACTAATCCCGCCAGTGCCCGAAGAGTAACCAGGGCACGTTTAGCGAAGGAAGACACAGCTGGTACTGCCGGCAAGAAAGGAGCAGCGCATAATGAGAGAGATTGAAGCCAGGGAGATAACCAGAACAGTAGCCCGGCTTTTCAATGAGGCCTGTCATTATCTCCCTGAGGATGTGGTGAAGGTAATCA
>CAZHRO010000135.1:0-3581 GCA_964535045.1 uncultured Dehalococcoidales bacterium
GCAACCTTCTGAACCGGCGTCCCAAATCCCCAAGCCGGTGCCGCAGGCGCCAGGGTTAACACCAGATATTGACGAAGCAACAAAATCTGGCTACATATTTGAACCAGACTGGTGGCTTAAACCGCAAACATACGGCATGTTTAATTACTGGGGTGACACTAGCTTTAGTCGGCTGGAAGCGGCAAACTGCACAGTCAACGGCTATCGGGGGGTGTTTGATTTTGACCTCAGAAATCCCCAGTTTAACTTCCAGGGGGATATAGGCGAGGCGCATAAAAGAGGCTTAAAGTATGTAATCGGCATCAACTTCAGTGGCATCCTGGACAAGTGGCCTGAGGAGGTGGAGGGACTGGCATCCAGGGGCGCCTGCGCCGTGACTTATGATGGAAGGGAAGCAATCGAACACGGGGAAGGAAGCGTGTATTATTTCTCGACCAATCACCCCCTCTGGCAAGAGACCCTGATAAAACAGGCTGAGAGGATAGTTGACTTGAATGCTGACGGCATTGCGGTCATCCATCCTTGGGGTTCCAGCTTCTATGCCGGCTATGAAGGACGCCCGGATTTCAGCAACGCCTCGTTAGAGGGTTTCAGAGCTTACCTCAGGGATAGATGTAGTAGCCAGGAGCTTTCGGCAAAGGGCGTCGCCAATTTTGAAACATTCAACTATTTAGATTATTTGCATGATAGGGGCATCGGTGAAGATGAGCTGGATTTTGTCCAATTTTATGAAGACTACCGAGAATTCCAGAGGGAGAGTGCATCTGAATTCTATAAGCGGTTTGTCAGCGAAGTCAAGGATTACGCCAGGTCAAAGGGGATAAATAATTTTCCTATTGCTCCAGCTAACCACGGGGACTGGCTTCTTCCCCTTATGATAAATTCGTTACCCTCCTCAGATTTTGCTTTTACCAATTTAGATTCGGAGGATTTCGTCCATGATTATGATTGCCACGCTTTTGAATACAAACTCCTCTACGCGGCTATGAAGGCACGTCCAGTAGCTACCTTCAATGATGCCTCCTTTGGCTGGCTGGTACAGAACTCGACCAGACCGGAAGATATGATGCAGATAAAAATGGCTGAGGCTTATGCCAACAAGGGTGCTTTCCAAGACCAGTACCAAGCCGGCCTGACCGAGGAAGGCTTTATTGGCTATTCAATCGACGCCCAGGCGGTTAACAGGATGAATTCCTTTTATCTTGGGAACAAAGACATCTTCAATATCGGCTCCCGGAGCCTGGCAAAGATGGCGGTGTTGCTCTCAGCCAAATCAGTTGATGTGGAATCGAAGCACTGGTCTATGTTCAAAAAGGTTTGTATGATGCTCACCGCCTCACACCATCAGTATGATGTTATCTTGAGTCAGGACTCCAGCTTTGCCCCAAATACCCTTACCCTGGAGAAGCTTGAGTCATATGAGGTAATCATCCTGCCTGGAAATGACAAGCTTGATAGTAACGCTGCCTCCTTGCTTACCGAGTATCTGACCCGGGGAGGTAGGCTGCTAATTTGCAACGAGGTTGACGCGAAGCTAATCCTCCCCTCCGGAACAACCTATGCGGTCATAGACTGGGAGCCGGACTTTTCTAAGAGCGGCTGGGAGAGAAATAAGGAGTTTCTTAATGTCATGGACAACATGCTGGACAAAAGGGTCTCTGAAGATACCATACCGAGAGAGGTTGGCATCCAGATATGGCAGAACGATAGCAAAATTCTTGTCCACCTTATCAACTATGACTTTGACCTAAATGGAGGAGTTATCGAAAAAGAGAACATCCCGGTTTCACTGAATCTTCCGTTACAGAAAAATCCCACCAGTCTTAAGATACTCTCTCCGGATTTTGAAGAGGAACAGATTCCTGGCTATACCTTTTCTGACTCTAACCTTCAATTCATAGTCCCTGAATTAAAGATATGGGATGTTCTGGTCATCGAATAGCTATCGGCCTGCCCTGTTGTTTGGCAGCTATCTAACCAGAGGGCGGATTGGGACCCCATCTTTGCTATCAGTGACATCTACTCCTCGCGACTACATCCCTCATAACCATTTCTTTAGAGCTATAAGTATAGTCATCTCAATGGGGTATTCAAGGGTGGACGATGTAATTGACATATATGGTGAGAGCGTCATGTCGGCAGAGGTAGAGGGTTCCATCCTGACGGTAAAGATTGATAATTCCCCCCTCTTCGTTAAGGGTAGTTTCGCTCTTGTGGAATAGAAGAGGGATCGTGTCAGTTTCTTACCTGCTTCTACCGAAGAAATACTCGCGTTGAACATAAGCTTGGTTCGTACGAAACGATAAAGTTAACTATTTCTTTCTGGAATAGTAGCGGCGGTTACTGCGCTTTTCTTTGTAGTATTCGTTGCTGAAATCGGGATACGGGGTCCTCAAGGGGGGATTACTGATTTCAGCCAGAGTAGCCTCTCTTCTGGCGACGGCGTCCATCACAACATCTGGATTTTAAACCCCGCTCCCTGCCACTGAAGGCGGCCCTCGCTTGCCCAGTTTGATAGAATGGTATCCCCAAGATATAATAAGGAAGGTAAATATGAGCTTGTTAAGAATAGGTAGCGGCAAAATAGTAGCAAGAGTGGTTTATGTAAAGGAATACCACTAATATTTAGCTTCAAAAGTGGACTGGGAGAGGTGTCCGAGTGGTTTATGGTGCCGCTCTCGAAAAGCGGTCTCCGCGTTCAGCGGAGCGTGGGTTCGAATCCCACCCTCTCCGCTGCTGTTAATTTAAAATAGAGCTCGTGAGCTTATATGGAGAGGTGCTGGAGTGGACTATCAGGCGCGCCTGGAGAGCGCGTGTAGCCTCGGCTACCGTGGGTTCGAATCCCACCCTCTCCGCCACCTCTTTAGTAACATGGCCTTACTGGTATGTTACTTTTAGTTCTCTTCTCTTATCCCCCTTGTCGAGCTAGTTGAGCTAGGAGACAAGCCCCGATTGTCAGTCGTCCATCCTTATGCTAGAATGACTTGGCTTTTAAAGGGAGCACCGAAGACTATAAAACCGGGTGCAGGATGGGTTTTTAGGTGGGTTTAACAGGCGATGTCAAATATTGGGTGGGCTTCAGCCTGATTTCGGGTATCGGTCGCGTCAGGCTGGCTCAGCTAGAGAAATATTTCGGCAATCTGGAAGGCGCCTGGCAGGCTGAGCCGGCTGAGTTAAAGCGCGCTGGTCTGGATAGCCGGGTAGTACGTACCATTACCTCCACACGTCCCAGGCTGTCTCTGGAGGCAGAGATGGAGAAGCTTGAGCGTTATGGGGTAGAGGTATTCACTTACCACGACTCTGGCTATCCATCCCGTCTTAAAGAAATATATGACTACCCACCGATACTATATGTCAGGGGCTCGCTGCTCCCTGAGGATGAGTGGTGCTTGGCGGTGGTCGGAACTCGCCGGGCTACTGCCTACGGCAAACAGGTAACTGAGGAGATTGTAACTGACCTGGCTAGAAGCAAGATTACCATTGTCAGTGGTTTGGCCCGAGGAATTGATACCGTCGCTCATCAAAGCGCTCTGGAGGCTGATGGCAGAACCATTGCTGTGTTTGGCTGCGGGCTTGACATG
>CAZHRO010000136.1:0-3470 GCA_964535045.1 uncultured Dehalococcoidales bacterium
GCTCTCGGAGGACAGGCCGTTAAGCAAATTCCGCAGACCAGACATTTTTCATTGCGGAAATTGACACGCCTGGTGGCCGGGTCAAGCTCAAAGGCATTAGCCGGGCAGATAGCCACACAAGCCCCGCAATGAGTGCATCTCTCCTCATTGCGGATCACATTCTGGCTGAGCGACTGTATCCTTAATCCCCTTCTGATTAAGTACTTGATGCCTTTATCATAGTCGACCTGCTTTCCCCTCAGTTCCAGTACCATCAGACCTTCCTCGTCTGGGGTGATTGAAGCCTTCAGGATATTGAAATCGAGGTTGTGCTCCTTAACCAGGCGGGATACTATTGGTTGGTCCACCAGGCGCCTCGGAAAATGAAGAACTATTCTTCTAGAAACGGTCATCAACACTCACCTGTTACTGATTGCTGGATGCCAGTTTGCATCACAACTACCTAAATATTATAATTACCTTATCTTAAAAGCAAGTAATTGGGTCGGGAAGTCAAAAACCCCCTGTCCTGTCCCGGCTGAGTACCTGAGCCAGACAACAGCCACCAACGAGTATTTAATCAAGCTGTTAGCTAACAAACCGCTGGACACCGATTGCAAATGGGTAAAACACTCTCAGAAAAGATACTGAGCACCAAGTCGGGAAGTGAGGCCGGGGCGGGAGACATTGTTATCGCCGAGGTGGACCTGGCTTTCGCTCAGGATACTACCGGGCCACTGGCCGTAAGGCAGTTTCAGGCCGCCGGATTTGAGCGTCTGTCCGGTTCCCTGAAAGCTGCTCTGTTTCTTGACCACGCGGCTCCCAGCCCAAACCGCGAGCTGTCCAATGACCACAGGTTTCTCCGCGACTTTGCTCTTAAGATGGGCTGTCTTCTCTCCGATGTTGGGGAAGGTGTCTGTCATCAAATAGTGGCTGAATCTTTAGCCAAACCCGGTGATTTGATTATCGGTGCCGATTCCCACACGGTAACTGCCGGTGGGCTGGGGGCTTTTGCCTGCGGGATGGGCTCAACCGACGTAGCTGTCGCTCTCGCCCTGGGCAAAAGCTGGTTCCGTGTGCCGGCAAGCATCAAGATAGCCCTGTCAGGAAGGTTCGCTCGGGGCGTTTATGCCAAGGACCTTATCCTTCACCTTATCGGGCAGATTGGAGCCGACGGCGCTACCTATCAGGCTCTGGAATTTAGCGGCGATACGGTGAGCATGATGAGCGTGCCGGAGCGCCTTACGGTGGCTAATATGGCGGTGGAAGCCGGGGCGAAGGCTGGGCTTTTCCCCAGTGATGGGGTAACCCGAGATTATCTTGAGGCACGGGGAAGAGGTGACGATTACCAGCCTCTCTCCCCCGATGAATCGGCGGGCTACGAACGGACGATTAATATTGACGTGGCCCATCTCGAACCGGTGGTTGCCAGGCCCCACACCGTGGATAATATTGCTCTGGCTCGGGAGCTCAAAGGAACCAAAATCCACCAGGTATTTATTGGCACCTGTACCGGGGGGCGCCTGGACGATTTAGCCGTCGCCGCCGACATCCTGAAAGGTAAGAAGCGTCACCAGTCAACCAGGCTGGTGGTTGCTCCGGCATCAAGGGGAGTTTTATCTTCAGCAATCGAGGCGGGCTATATCCAGACTCTGCTGCAGGCCGGAGCCATTATTCTTCCCCCGGGTTGTGGGCCTTGCCTTGGTCTCCATCAGGGTGCCCTGGGAGACGGAGAGAGCTGCCTATCCACAGCTAACCGAAATTTTAGGGGCCGTATGGGTAACCCCGAAGCCTTCATCTATCTGGGCAGCGCCGCTACTGCGGCAGCCACCGCCATCACTGGCGAAATCACCGACCCGAGAGAGGTTTCGTGATGTTAAGGGGCAGAGCCTTTAAATTTGGCGATAGTATCTCTACCGACCATATCGTACCGGGCAGATTTACTCACCTGAGGAGCAATCTTCCCGAACTGGCCAAGCACACTATGGAAGACGCCGACTCGTCCTTTGTCAGCCGGGTGAAGACGGGAGACTTTATCGTTGCCGGCAGTAACTTCGGTCTTGGCTCCAGCCGGGAGCATGCTGCTCTGGTTATTAAAATGGTCGGCGTAAGGGCGGTACTGGCTAAATCAGTAGCCCGCATCTTCTTCCGCAATGCCATAAACGTGGGACTGCCCGTATTAATCTGCGATACTGACGATATTAGTGACGGCGATGAGCTGGAGATTGACCTCAAAAACGGGATAATCAAGAATGAGACTAGCGGGAAACAGCTCAGCTTCAGTAAAATTCCTGAGGTAATGCTCCACATCCTTGATTCTGGGGGGCTCTTACCCTATATCCAGAAACACGGCGACTTTAGATTATGACTCACGGTTATCGGATAGGAAACGTACTTTATGGCTTACCATGTAACCCTTATCCCTGGTGACGGCGTTGGCCCGGAGGTTACAGAGGCCACCCGGAGGGTCTTAGAGGCTACCGGGGTAGATTTTCAGTGGGAACTGGCGTATGTGGGAAAGACGGCACAGGAAATGTTCGGCGAGGTATTACCCGACTCGGTGCTTGAGTCCATCCGGAAAAACAGGGTTGCCCTTAAAGCTCCGGTCACCACACCGGTAGGCTCAGGTTTCAGGAGCGTGAATGTTGGCCTGCGCAAAAGCCTGGGTCTTTATGCCTGCGTGCGCCCGGCTAAGGTCTATCCCGGTGCGCCTTCACTCTATAAGCAGGTGGACTTAGTGGTGGTGAGAGAGAATATGGAAGACCTCTACAGCGGTATTGAATTTGAGAGAGGAACCCCTGAGGCGGAGAAACTGATAAAACTTATCTCGGAAACCAGAGGCGAAATATTACGGAGAGACTCAGGATTCAGCCTCAAGGTAATTTCCGAGGCGGGTAGCAGAAGAATCGTTAAGTTTGCCTTTGAATATGCCAGAGCTAACCAGCGCAAGAAGGTGACCGCAGTGCACAAAGCCAATATTATGAAGTTCTCCGACGGGCTGTTTCTCTCGGTAGCTCGTGCGGTAGCCAAAGACTATCCTGATATCGAGTTTGAGGACAGAATTGTGGATAACATGTGTATGCAGCTGGTGCAAAAACCGCACCTGTACGATGTACTGGTTGCCCCTAACCTCTACGGCGACCTTCTCTCCGACCTGTGTGCCGGCTTAATTGGGGGACTGGGTTTAGCTCCAGGTGCTAACCTGAGTGACGAGATGGCAATATTCGAGCCGACTCACGGTAGTGCCCCCAAGTATGCGGGACTAAATAAGGTTAACCCGATGGCTATGATGCTCTCCGGTGTGATGATGCTTCGCTACCTTGGTGACAAAGAGAGTGCCGCGAGATTAGAAAGGGCAATAGCCGAGGTTATCGCCGAAGGTAAGAATGTTACCTATGACCTCAAGCCAGATGCAACCGAGACCGCAGTGGGGACCCCACAGGTAGCTGATGCGGTGGTTGCCAGGCTCCGTAGCTAAAATAGATGTCCTG
>CAZHRO010000137.1:0-3443 GCA_964535045.1 uncultured Dehalococcoidales bacterium
TACTACCTTAAGCTCACTCTTCAAGCATTCCTGGAGCATCCTGTCATAGGGCAGCTCATTATCCATATTCTATTTTCGCTCCAAAAGCACCTTCACTCGCTTCAATCGCGACTTCTCTTCCCTATCCCGCTCCTCAAACTTCATATACAGATACTTTATCGTAACCCCCAGAGCCGGGATTATCAAATACTCTAGGGCATTGAGTATCCTCTTCGTCCGGTTTATTTCCCTGCCCAAAAGCTCCAGACTTCTCTGAAGCTCCGCCAGCTCAACAATTGTCTCGAGGCACTTTTCCGACAGTTCAGTTGTTCTGTCCAACCACGCGGAGGTATCAGTCAGACTATACCTCCTTACCCCCGCCTCGGACTCCTTTAACTCAAAGGCTGGAATCCTCACCCCCCCAACATTCCTCTGGCCGGCTATGATGCCCAAATCCCTCTCGGTAGCTACCAGCTCCTTTTCCAGGGCAATGTAACCGTGATAGCCCGCAGCAATGGATAATGCCCTGTAGTTTTCAGCAAACTCATCAAGCAGTCTCCGCTTCGCTTCCACCGTCTGCCGGGCTATCTGCAGGAACTCCAGTATCAGGATTGACACCCTGTCCTTGATTATCTTCTGTATTCTAGTTGCCAAAGTCAGCCGGCGCCTCAGCTTTATCAGCTCAATCTTGGTCGGTCTGGTTACTTTAATTAACTGCTGCGGCATCTTTCTAACTCTAAGCCTTACCTGAATACTTCGGCAGGTACTTCTTAATCAATTCTTCTCTAATCAGCTTTAGGTCCTCTTCGGGTAGGGCAGAGAATAGCTCCCAACCGATGTCCAAAGTTTCCTCAACCTGTCTCTTTTCAAACTCGTCCTGAGAGATAAACTCCCTTTCAAACCGGTCAGCATTTACCAGATACACCTTGTCCCTTTCGCCCAGCGCCTCGGCACCGATGATGGTCGATATCTCCCTGAGACTAGACCCTTCCGCATAGGCAGCGTAGAGCTGCATAAAAACGTTATTGTGATCCTCCCTCGTCTTGCCCGGCCCGATGCCTTCCTTCATCATCCGCGAAAGCGACAGAAAAACATCTATCGGCGGGTATATTCCCTTTCGCTCCAGCTCCCGAGAAAGGACAATCTGGCCCTCCGTTATGTAGCCGGTTAGGTCCGGAATAGGGTGGGTGATATCATCATCAGGCATCGTCAGGATAGGCAGGATAGTTACTGAACCAGCCTGCCCCAAAATCCGGCCTGCCCGCTCGTACATTGTAGCCAGGTCGGTATACATATACCCCGGGTAGCCCCGCCGCGATGGTATCTCTTCCCGCATCGCCGAGAGCTCGCGGAGAGCCTCACAGTAGTTGGTCATGTCGGTCAGGATGACCAGCACGTGCATCCCCTGACTCCAGGCCAGGTATTCGCCAGCCGTTAGAGCAAGTCTGGGTGTTGAGATTCGCTCAATAACCGGGTCAGAGGCGGTGTTAATAAAAGCCACCGTTCTCTCTCTGGCCCCGGTCTGCTCCAGACCCTTCATAAAAAAGGCGGCATCATCGTAGCTCACTCCGATGGCAGCAAAGACCATGGCAAACTGTTCTTCCGCCCCCTTAACTGCCGCCTGCCTGATTATCTGCGCCGCAATCCGGTTATGGGGCAGTCCCGAGCCACTGAATATGGGTAGCTTCTGCCCCCTGACCAGGGCGTTTAGACCGTCAATGGCAGAGATACCGGTCTCAATAAACTCGGCCGGAGGTTCACGGCTGGCCGGATTAATAGGGGCACCATTAACATCAAGGTAATCTTCCGGGATCACTGACGGCCCGCCATCTATCGGCTCACCGAGCCCGTTAAAGATCCGGCCCAGAATGTCCCTTGATACCGCCAGTTTCAAGGTCTCACCCTTACATCGCACCCGGCTCTTAACAAGGTCGACCTCGCTGACCCCGCCAAACACCTGGATGACGGTTACCTCTTTACTAATATCAATCGCCTGGCCGCGTTTTACCTCGCCGTTAGACAGAATGACATCGACTATCTCACCAAATTTGATATCGGGTATGCTCTCCGCAATCAGCAGAGAACCCTTGGTGCGGCTGATTGCCTGCGTTTCCTTCACGTAGAGCGATGATGATGTCATGATGCGCCTCCTTTGTGAGCCACCAGGGTTGCTTCCATATCAGCCCACAATTCCTTTATCCTCACTTCAATATCATCGTTAGCTATATCCTTCATTCGGGATATTCGCGGTATTATTGGAGAGGAGCGGATTTCGGCAACACTAACTCCCGAATCAAGCATCTTCTCAGCCAGCTCGTAGAATCTGACTATCGTTCTCAGCATCAGCTGGGCTTTGAGGGGTACACAGTAGGTATCGACTTCATGGTAGGCGCTCTGCATCAGGAAATCCTCACGGATCATCCTCGTTACCAGAAGCACCAGCTTATCTTCTTCAGGCAGAGCCTCGGGGCCCACCAGCCTGACAATCTCTTCCAGCTCCGCCTCCTGCTGAAGCATCCTTAGGGCCGTGGCGCGAGTAGAATCCCACTCCGGGCTGACTTCCAACCACCAATCCTTAACATCATCGACGTAAAGGCTGTAACTGGTAAGCCAGTTTATGGCCGGGAAATGCCTCCTGTTGGCCAGTGCTGTATCCAGCGCGTAAAAAGCGTCAACGATTCGAATGGTATTTTGAGTTACCGGCTCGCTGAAATCGGCTCCCGGGGGACTAACAGCTCCAGCAATAGTCACCGAGCCCTCCCGGTTGGGGCTGCCCAGACACTCAACCCTGCCCGCCCGCTCATAAAATGAGGAAAGCCGCGAACCGAGATAAGCCGGGAAACCCTCTTCACCCGGTATCTCCTCAAGCCGACCACCAATCTCCCTCATCGCTTCCGCCCACCTTGAGGTGGAGTCAGCTACGAGGAGCACGTCATACCCCATGTCCCTGAAGTATTCCCCCAGGGTAATGCCGACGAAGACACTGGCTTCACGAGCTACTACCGGCATGTTGGAGGTATTAGCGATAAAGACCTCTTTTTCCTGCAGTAGCTGACCGGTGGTCGGTTCTTTAAGCTGCCTGAAGCTATAGAGAACGTCGGCCATCTCGTTGCCCCTTTCGCCACAGCCAACGTAGATGTTCAGCTGGGTCTGAGCCCAGCGGGCAAGCTGCTGTAAAGCCACCGTCTTTCCGGTGCCAAAGCCACCGGGTATGGCAGCTTTGCCCCCGAGAGCCAGTGGAAACATGTAGTCAAGAATTCTCATCCCGGTGACCAGCAGCTTTGAGGGAGCAAACCGCCGCTTATAGGGTCTGGGTTTTCTAACGGGCCATCTCTGCAACATGATGATATCTTTTATCTCGCCGTTGTCCTCCAGCCGGGCTACCGGTTCCTCAATAGTATACTCACCCACATGTATCTCCTTTATCACACCCTTCATACCGACGGGCACCATAATCCGGTGTT
>CAZHRO010000138.1:0-3405 GCA_964535045.1 uncultured Dehalococcoidales bacterium
TTCTAGAGAGGTAGCGGAGCTTGAGGGCAAGGGTTATGTGGTTATTAGTTCGCAGGAGAGAACGTCTGGCAAAAAAGGTGTAGCCCAGTTCACGACTGGTGTTTACTTAGTGGCAATTCCCACCGAGATTTCTCCTGAGCTTAAAGCTGAGGGGATGGCTCGGGAGATTGTGCACCGGCTGCAGACCATGCGCCGCGCGGCGGGGTTTGATATTGCCGACCATATCATCACCTATTATGAGGGTGACGACTACATAAGGCAGGTGATGGAGAGCTTCGCCGGCTACATCAAGCAGGAAACACTGTCGCGAGAGCTTAACTCCGGTGTTCCCTCAGACGGTGTCCACACTGAGAGCTATCGACTGAGTGGACATAAGATATTGCTGGGTGTGCAAAAGCTGGATTAGGAGGGCGGTGGGCTTTCGGTAAGGGTAGCCTGAGTAGTATATCTAGTGTCACCCCGCCAGTAGACTATGGTCACCGTCTCGCCTATCTCACGGGCATGTATCGCCCTGATGAGCTGGTCAACACTGATTATCTCCTCACCACCAAATTGGACAATGACGTCCCCTTCCTCAAGGCCTGCCTCAGCGGCCGGACTCCCCACAGCCACGTTGGTGACATAGGCTCCCTTATCTACAGCCAGATTATTGAAGAAGGCAAGCACCGGGTTTATGTCCGAGAGACCAACACCCAGGTAGGTACGAACCACGTAGCCGGTCAGGATTAACTGGTCGATAACATCTTTAGCCGTAGTCATGCTGATAGCATAGCCCAAACCCTCGACGCCGACCTGGGAGATTTTGACGCTGGTAATACCGATTACTTCTCCCGCCATGTTAACCAGAGGCCCACCACTGTTACCTGGATTTATGGCGGCATCGGTCTCAATGAGGTCATCCAGCGTCTGCCCTGGAGCAACTGGAATAGAAACCCCGAGACGGCTGATCCAGCCTCCGGTCATCCTTATTCCCAGCCCCAGTGCATTACCGATAGCCGCTACTGGCTGCCCGACCTTGAGCAATTCACAATTGCCAATCTCGGCGGCCGGCAGGTCTTCAGCATCAATCGTGATCACTGCCAGGTCAGTTAGGGGGTCGGTGCGCACCTCTTCCGCAGCGAGGGTCCGGCCGTCATCCAGGGTTACGGCGATAGACCTCGCTCCGCTAACCACGTGATTATTGGTCACAATAATGCCGTCCTGACGTATAATCCACCCTGACCCAGCTCCTCTATCGGTCTCAATAGCCACCACAGCAGGCTTGACCTTCTCCACTACGGCCACAAAATCGGGGAGGGGCTCACTGCTATTACAGGGCGCCGGTGATGCCTGATAAGGATCAATGGGGGTAGGAGCAGGGGTAGGCGGGACAGCGGGCAGGGGCTCCTCTACATCAGGTGGCGGAACAAACCACTCATCAGGAATGATGATACACCCGCTACTCAGGACCAGTGATAAGATAAGAACGAGGCATATTAATAGGGGTTTTAGACTTACCCTTTTCATCTCTACACCATTTATTGTATCACCTATAATAACGTCATAACAATAAATTAGTTAGTTCTCTCAAGACTCGACACCCTGCCTTTCTAAGTATACCTTGATGCCGCAGGTTAACGATTCTATAAAAAAGGCGAAATATCCACCCCTTCATACTAAAAGGAAAGGGGGTTGGGCATAAGGTAGCTAAGGGGGGGGGACACAGGCGCCCCCCCCTTAGCTAAGACACTCAGGCTGTCGGTACTTCCGGCAGGTGAGCCAGTGCCTCTTTTACCTTTTCCTCAGGGTACTCGTAATCCTCCAGCTTACCGGAGAGGTAGGCTTCGTAAGCGGCCATATCAAAGTGCCCGTGTCCGCTGTGAGCCAAGAGGATAGTCTTTGACTCACCGGACTCCCTGCACTTGAGGGCTTCGTCAATGACCACCTTGATAGCGTGGTTGGGTTCGGGAGCACTGACAATACCTTCGGTGCGGGCGAAGGTTATCCCGGCTTTGAAGGTAGCCAGCTGGTGCTCAGCCCTGGCTTCAACAAGCCCCAGTTTATGGAGGTGGCAGATGATGGGTGCCATTCCGTGGTAGCGCAGTCCCCCGGCATGGACTGGCGGTGGCACAAAGGTATGCCCCAGGGTATACATCCTGATTATAGGGGCCAGTCCCGCTACATCCCCGTAGTCCCAGGTATAAGGCCCCTTGGTCATCGTGGGGCAGCTTGCCGGCTCGACGTTAATAATGCGCAGGTCTGGTTTGGTGCCGTCAATCTTATCCTTGACGAAGGGCAGATACAGTCCGGCAAAGTTGGAGCCGCCGCCGATGCAGCCGACGATGATGTCAGGGTAGGCATCTGCCTGCTCCATCATCAGTTTCTTTGTCTCCAGGCCGATTACCGTTTGGTGCAGCAGGACATGATTAACCACGCTGCCTATCGAGTACTTGGTATCATCATGGGCGAAGGCATCCTCGAGGGCTTCGCTGATGGCGATACCCAGGCTGCCTGGAGAATCGGGGTCTTCGGCCAGGATACGGCGTCCAATCTCGGTGTCCTTACTGGGGCTGGGGACGCACTGGGCACCCCAGGTTTCCATCAGGACACGGCGATAGGGCTTCTGGTTATAACTATTCCTCACCATATATACCTTGAGTTCCAGACCGAAGAACATGCAGCCCATAGATAGGGCACTCCCCCACTGCCCGGCACCGGTCTCGGTAGTTATACGCTTCATGCCCTCTTTCTTATTATAGTAAGCCTGGGCCACTGCGGTGTTAGGCTTGTGGCTGCCCGCCTGACTCGTCCCTTCATATTTATAGAAAATCTTGGCCGGGGTATCCAGGAACTTCTCCAGCCGATACGCTCGATGCAGAGTTGTCGGTCTCCAGGTGCGGTAAACTGCCTGCACCTCCTCGGGGATTTCAATCCAGCGCTCCTTGCTGAACTCCTGCTCGTTAAGAGCCTCGGCAAACAGGGGAGGGGGCAGGCGGGTTGGCTCCTTGGTAACGGGATGGAGCAGAGGGGGCAGGGGCTCAGGCAAATCAGCCTGAATGTTATACCAGGCAGTCGGCATATCCTTTTCGTCAAGAATAAACTTTGTTCTCTCCACTTTATCCTCCTATAGTTTTTGGTCTGTGAGACATTTTTTCCTCAACCCTTGCGGGCATCTTGGCAACATGACAATTATGATACCATAATCTGTTTCCGATTTCTTCTCCTTTCACCTTAGACACATTGATTCAGGGTCTCTCGCAGGTTTAAGGCTAGAGATTTAAGGGAAGAGAGGGTGGCATCCTCGTCAACGGATTGAATAAGACGGCTGCCGACAATGATGCCATCGGCTATCCTGGCTGCTCGCCGGGCCTGCTCCGGGTTGGACACGCCAAAGCCGACACAGAGCGGCTTCAGTGTCCTTTGTCG
>CAZHRO010000139.1:0-3392 GCA_964535045.1 uncultured Dehalococcoidales bacterium
CCTCCTATTGCACCTCTTGGGTGCATTTTTGTTCTCAGCTACATTGTAGCTAAATGGGAGGTGCCTTTCTATCTGTTCCCCCTTCCATCTCAAACCTTTAACGCATTATCTGGGTTGAAGAGTCGCTCAACACTTTGAGTAATTGTTGTGAAGTGTAAACAACCCACACATCATATGCGAGCACCCCAATCCTACCACCATGCAGCCTCAAAGGCAGGAAGTCTCTGATTGTAGATAGTACTAAAACGGGGGGCACCCTAAGGTCTATGCGCCTAGCCTTTGTTTTCTTATATACCGAACAATCATCAGAAGTTGGTTGGTAAACTCGTAAAATACTTGTACTACAGCGGCAGCGTGATTGCTCTTTCGGGGGGGAGTATTCGGTTCACTTGGATAGCCGCGAGCATAAGAATTCCGTTACGAAGTTGCCTGGCGGGAGACAGACTCTTTTCCAGCGACTCATTAGTGGCGAATATAGCTTGCTGTCTAGCCTCATTCCTATCGATTTTGTGGATCATGCCTCTGAGCAGACGGCTGTAAATCTCACACGGTGGGCGGCCGGTTTCCTTGGATTTCAGAATAGCTTTTACGGCTAACCGTGCACTTATTGCAGCATTGTCCATACCCACGCCACGGTATAAGTCAACCAGACCGGCAGCATCACCGGTTATCAGGATATTTCCTACACCAGGGAAAACTCCGCTCTTGAGTGGCGATGCGAAACCCTCTCTCCTCACCACTTTTCCACGCAGCGAGAATCTCTGCTCAATATAGTTGAAGAATCGCTCAGCGTACTCTAGCGGTTCGGGATCGCCACTGGAACCGATTACCCACTGGTCGTCCTTTAAATAAACCCAGGCAAACATGAGGTTTGAGAATTCACGCTGGTAAAACATATAAAGCGTATTGGGATCCAGGCTTGTCTCACCCCTAAAATAAAAGTTGATCGCCCCGCCAGTAGCCTTCTTGTAGAAGTCTTCCGGCCGTAATTTCCTCCTTATTCCCGAAAGTAATCCGTCTGCAGCGATAAGATAGCGAGTCTTCACTTCAAACTTGCTGTTTCGGGTGGCACACTTAGCCGTTAAGATCTTGCCATCTTCCCTAATCCCCGTAAATAAGACTTCATCACGGAATTCTGCCCCAGCATTAACGGCAAGCGAGTTCAGCCAGCTATCGAAGGTTGACCTCCAAAAGTTGAGCATGTGCATCTTGCCTCTAGTAACCTTACCACTCGGTGTCACCATCTCTACTTTAAAGAGATCATTCTGACACAGTGCCTCTCGGGGTATTTTTTCACCAATGAGTTTCTCAAAATAGGAGAATTGTATCCCGGAGCACGGCTTGTTTCTCGGTGTCTTAGCCTTTTCAATCAGCAACGTCTTCAGACCGTGTTTTGCAGCAAATTTTGCGGCTATCGAACCGGCCACTCCACCTCCAACTACAAGTACATCATATCCGTCCATATCCATCTCTCCCTTCTTGATAATACGTGATATTCCCTAGACTCATACTGACAACGGGAACACGGCTCCTTCATCGCAAACACAGGAAAATAGATCCTTGTCCCGCTGGCCTGGTTCAAATACCTATGCCGAAGATAAATGATAAGGAGTTACACCCGATTACGCAATAAATCCTGTTTCTACGATGTTTTATCTTGATTTTTTATTGTGGCAACAAAGTCTTCAACGCTATTGAAGCGTTCCTTCTTGATATCCTTCATGCCAATGCTGAGAAAAGCTACGGGTTCTTTGCCGCAAAGATTTGCCATCTCTTTGCATATACCCCTAGCGGATTTCATACTGCCTAATCCAGAAGTAGCGAAGAATGCCACTTTCCTAAAATTGTTACTACTCTGGTGAATGTAAGACCTGATTGGCGTTGATAGGGTATTTGCCCAAGTGGGAGTTCCTAGTATAACTAAATCATAGACAGAGGGGTCTTTTTCAGTTTTCCTTATTTTTGCTTTTCTTTTCAAACGGGCTTCCATGCCGGATGTTATCCACCCAATGATACCCTTTCTGCTTTTTACATCGTATAGTTCTTCGATGTCAGCATTGAGAGTTTTCGAGATTTCCTCTGCTATTCTCTTTGTGTTACCCGTTCTCGAATAAAAGACCACCAATACTCTCATCCCTGTTAGCCTCCTATCCAGCCCAATATACACAACTATAATCCCGAAGGTCAATAGCTCCAGCCAAATTTACTTCTGTCTTATCTTCATACCCATGGGCAGACCCCAGCCTCTCTTTTCCTGGCTCCCAACTTAGCGGTTAGATACGGGTTCATCCGCCTAGCGGAGTCCCATCCATACCTCATACGGATTTGGCCAAGAGGGCAGGGGCATCATGTTGTGCATACGGGCTTCCCCGGACTTGGATACGGGGTCCCAAAACCGAGGGTTAGTATATAGAATAACCAAAAGGGATGGCTCCGGCTACAATAGATTAGTCCTATGGGAGGACAAAAACTAAAGTAGGAGGAGCCATCACAGATGCAGAATACCTTAGCCAGGAAACTAAAGCAAGTACCGGAGGGATACTTGATCGTAGGAGTCGACCCTCACAAGAAGAAGCATGCTGCAGTAGCTATAACTCAGGATTTCACCACCCAGGCCAAATTCAAGTTCGACAATACCCGGGAAGGCCTGGAGACAATGTTGGACCGGGCCAAAGTGGAAATGGTGAAAGCCGGTTGCCGGGGTGTAATGTTTGCCATCGAAACAGGAGGTCACTACTGGCGAAACGTAGCCTACTTCCTGGATGAACACGGCATTCCGTTCCGCTTTATCAGCCAGTACACGTTGAAGCGGAGGCGTGAAGGGAAGGACATCAATCGCAGAAAGAACGACTATCGAGACGCTGAGGTCGCAGCACAGCTCCTATGTACCGGTGAGTTTACCGAGAGTAAATTGCCACAGGGTGTCTATGCTGAACTGCGAACCGCCCACAACGCCTATCGTCGGCTGGTCAAGGAAGGAACCAGAATAACCAACCTGATGAAAGGACTTCTGGACGCACTCTTCCCCGAGTTCACCCGGGTCTTCAAAGACCCCGGTGGGTTGACGGCTTTGAGCGTACTCTCCGTCTGTCCGATCCCAAGGGTGATAGCCGGGATGACGGAGGATGAATTTGAGGCTGCAATCGAAGTGCAACATAAAGGACGACGCTTGATGCGAAAGAAATTGAGAGCACTCCATTACTTGGCGAGAACATCAATCGGGATCAACGCGGGCGCTTGCTCGTTGTCTTCCGAGATAGCGTTCCTGGTGGACAAGCTTGAGCTGATAAGGCGGCAGATTCACATCATGGAGGGGACGCTAATCAAGCTGGTGGACGAAACAGAGGAAGGGAAATACCTGCTCTCGATAAGGGGGCTCAACTATATCGCTG
>CAZHRO010000140.1:0-3369 GCA_964535045.1 uncultured Dehalococcoidales bacterium
CCAGGGCTACGGTTAACAGCAGCTTAGCCCCCTCCCGGGCGAAAAGCTCCAGCGGCTGGCCGGCAAGCTCTTCCAGCGATAACCCCAGCTCTGACATGGTCAATTCCTGTCCCTTGTGGTATCCTTTCTCCATCGGCATGTCCTCCCTTTCTGTTTGTTGGCTTTCCTATAGGGTAGGACATGCCGATTCCTTTTTCCACCACTTTCGGGACACTGCCTTTCTGCCCAAAGGAGAATCGCAGAACTATTAAAAAGCAAAGAGGAATTTATGGCGTTTTCTCGAGATTTGGCAGAAAAGGCTCAAGAGCGTGAAAGGCAGACTACGCAACCTAAGGAGAAATTATCGGGCGGAAAGGCAACTATCACTATTTGGAATTACCTAGGCGGTTGCTACTATTTTACTTCTGATGAAGCTGAAATTATTGGCAGAGATATTTATTTGGTTGAGGGGAAGCACCGTAAAACAAATTCTCTTCCATCTCTAGTAGACATTAAGGACGGATTATTTTAAGATGATTTTGTTTGCCAATCTAGAAGAAGTAAGAGTCGACAATGAATCCTATCACCCTGTAGCAGTGTTAAAACTCACTGTCGAAAAAGGTTTCAACGAGGAGAACATCCCAAAAACACAAAAGGAAACTATATCCATTTTGAAACAAGAAGCAGAATTAAACGGATTTCAGGTTGTTATTGAATAAACTAAGAACACATAAATCTACGGAGCTAAAACATGCTTGACAGAGTAGTTGTTAAGGAATTCCTGGATTGTGAGCTAGAAGATTTAGAAATCCCTGAAGATATTTCCAGGGATGCCTTGGTTGAGGCGTTTTGCCAGTATACAGAGGATAATTATTATGAGTGGTTGGAGGACAATTTCAAGTCGTTCTTTAATCGTGGTGACCCAGACTGGCACTGGGTAAGGCAGAAAATTTAAGCCAATGAGAAACGCTGAGCTTGCCAAGGTCTTTCAGGATATTGCTGACCTCCTGGAGCTTAAAGGGGAAAACCCGTTTAAGATAAGGGCTTACCAGAGGGCGGCCTTCTCCCTTGAGCACCTGCCGGAGGAGGTGGAGGAGCTGGTGCGGGAGGACAGGCTCAAGGAAATCCCGGGGGTGGGGGAGGCAATCGCCAAGAAGATTACCGAGCTGGTAAGCACCGGACACCTCAAGTACTATGAAGAACTGAAGTCTGAGTTCCCGGCAGGAATCAGCGCTCTTCTTGATGTGCCTGGTATCGGCCCCAGGACGGCGATGCTGCTCAGCCGGGAACTTGACATAAAGTCTATTGATGAGCTGGAGTCGGCGATTATTGAGGGGAGGGTAGCTTCATTACCCCGCCTGGGGGAAAAGACGGCGGAGAACATTCTCCACCACATTCAAACCTTGAGGAGAAAAGATAGGCGTATTCCCATTGGCGAGGCGTTGCCGGTAGTCGAAGAAATCTTGGCTCAGCTCAGGGAGGTTCCGGGGCTGAGAAACCTGACCCCGGCGGGGAGTCTGCGGCGCTTTCGGGAAACGATTGGCGATATTGACCTCATGGGTACGGCGGATAATCCCCGGGAGGTAATTCAGGCATTTGTTAGCTTACCGCGGGTTAGGGAGGTCCTGGCCAGCGGCACAACGAGGGCAAGCGTGGTGATGCCGGGTGGATTGCAGGTTGATTTGAGGATTGTGGAGCACGAGTCATTTGGTTCTTTACTCCAGCATTTCACCGGCAGTAAGCAGCATAATATAAATCTCAGGGGCAGGGCGCAGCGGATGGGGCTGAGCCTGTCGGAATATGGTATTAGTAATCTGGCGACCGGGGAGCTGGAGAAATTTGCCACTGAGGAGGCTTTCTACGCGCGGCAGGGTTTGGGGTTCATACCACCCGAACTCCGTGAGGGCCAGCAGGAGATAGAGCGTGCCGCAGCGGGCACCCTACCCCGGCTAATAGGGCTCGGTGACATCAAAGGGGATTTGCACGTTCATACGGAATGGAGCGATGGACATGACAGTCTGGTGGCCATGGCTCAAGCGGCTAAGGACCGCGGCTATGAGTATCTGGGCATTTCCGACCACTCCGCGGGAAGAGGCATTGCCCACGGGCTGGGTGCCGAGCGATTGAGACAGCAGATTTCAGAGATAAGACAGCTTAACCAGGAAATTAGCGGCATTCGTATCTTTAGCGGCCTGGAGGTTGATATTCGGGCTGACGGTAGTCTGGATATGCCTGACGAGCTTCTTGAGGAGCTGGATGTGGTTACTGCTGCCGTGCACTCGGCGCTGAATCAGTCCGAAGAGCAGATGACAGGGCGCATCATAAGGGCTATCGAGAACCCTAACGTTGATGTGCTGGCCCACCCGACCTGCCGCCTGCTGCCAGCTAGAGAGCCGGTGGCGGTGGATATGGAGGCTATCTTTCAGGCGGCGGCCAGAACCGATACCGCCCTGGAGATTAACGCCATGCCCAGTCGGCTTGACCTCAAAGATATCCATGCCTACCGGGCGAGGGAGCTTGGGGTTAAGCTGCTTATTAATACCGATGCCCATAGTACCGAGCACCTCGACTTTATGCGCTTTGGGGTTGGGGTAGCGAGGCGGGGTTGGTGTGAGACCGAGGATATACTAAACACTCGGCCTCTGGAGGAGGTGGTTGCCTATTTTAAGCACTGAGGGTGGTTTGGATAAATGACGAATTTGGATAACCAGTTACCGTCTTCTCAGTTGGCTTCAGCTGGTGATGTGGAGGCGATAAGGCATCTAAAACAGGGTATTGCCGGAGGCAGGCACTGGTATATTGCCTTACTCGAGGCTATTGGGAAGTGGACTGCGGCTGAAGAGTCATATGATGCTCACCATTACAGCTACCTTATCGCTGGCGAGGCTTTCGACTTTCTGCTTTTAGCCGAGCGCTTGTGCCAGGCCGTGGATGGTTTACTCCCTGAGGAGGAGAAGATGGCGCTCCTCTTTTACGAACGGCCGCCGCTTAAGCTGACTGAGGGGGAGTTTAAGGAGTTAATCGGCCTTATTAAGTATCGCCAGTACCTTAACTACTTTTATGGTGTTACTGTAGAGGGGGCTCTGTTTCTGGCGGTGCAGGATGAGATTCGTAAGGAACGCTGGGCGGCTGGTTTTACTAGCGAGCGTGATATTGTCAACGAAGCTTACCGACGGATATATGGCGCCACTAAAGGGGTATTGCTTAAGCGTTTTAGGAAGGAAAGGGGCTATCCCCATCTTAAATCTACCAGTCTATCCGAGTTGAAGGAGTTTACCTACTGGCTGTTTAAGTACCGCTTACGGCAGTGCGAGAAAGCCAGGGTTGCCAGTGATACCAGGAAGGCCCTGCGCTGGCTGAGCCGGGGTGGTTTTTCCCGGGGGCTCATGG
>CAZHRO010000141.1:0-3365 GCA_964535045.1 uncultured Dehalococcoidales bacterium
AATATCAGGTTCTAAAGGATTACCCCGCCCCGGTGCCGGGGTTTGCCGAGCAGCTGGTGGGGATGGGAAGGGGTAAGGTGAAAGAGTTTCAGCTCCCGATTCCGAACGACTATCCGGACAGCGAACTGGCCGGTAAGGAGGCTTCCTTCAGGATAGAAGTTCGCGAGATAAAACAGGAAAATCTTCCCGAGCTAAATGATGAATTTGCAAAAGGAGTTGACCCCAAGTTTGAGACTCTGGACTCCTTACAGAGGCAAGTCAGTGATAACCTGAGACTTCGCGCTGAAGAGAAAAGCCGGCTGGACTTTGAGGCGCGGGTTATAGACGCTGCGGCTGACCAGGCGGAGGTGGAGTTTCCTCCCATTCTGGTAGAGATGGAGATTAGCCGGCTCCTCGAACAGCAGTTACGACCCTGGCAAGAGCGTGGCCAGGGTCTGGAAGAGTACCTGGCCAGCATTAATAAGACCGAGGCGGAAGTGAGGGAAGAACTACGTCCTTCAGCCACCAAACGGGTTACCCGGTCACTGGTTCTGGACAAGATTGCTCATGAGGAGAAGATTGAGGTCAGTGATTCTGAGATAGACGCCGAGATTGAGGAGACGGTAAAAGGCGTGGCTGAGGGTAAACGGGATGAATTCAAAAAATTTCTCAATATGCCCCAGTCGCGCGAGTCGGTTAAGCAAAGTCTGATTAGGCGGAAGACGATAGAGCGACTGGTAGCAATAGCCAGGGGTCTAGGCTCAACTAAGGAGACAACCGAGAAGGAGGCAGTAAAGTGAATATCCATCCGGCGAATGTTATTCCCATGGTGATTGAGAGCGGTGCCAGAGGAGAGCGAGCCTTTGATATCTACTCGCTTTTACTTAAAGAGCGCATCGTCATGCTGGGTATGCCGATTAATGACCAGGTGGCTAACGTGATTATCGCACAGCTTCTCTACCTCGAACGTGAGGACCCAGACAAGGATATCAGTATCTACATTAACTGCCCGGGGGGCATCATCAGCGCGGGTCTGGCTATCTACGACACGATGCAGCTTATCCGCCCCGATGTGTCAACAATCTGCGTCGGGATGGCCGCCAGCATGGGGACGGTACTTCTGTGCGCCGGCAGCAAGGGTAAGCGTTACGCCCTGCCTAACGCTACCATACATCTGCACCAGGCAGTCGGCGGTGCCCAGGGGCAGGCGGCTGATATTGAGATTGCGGCGCGCGAAATCATGCGCCTGCAGTCGCTGCTGCGCCGTATCCTGGTAAAACACACTGGTCAGACTGAGGAGAAGATAACTCACGATACCGACCGTGATTTCTACCTCACCCCCGAGCAGGCGGTGGAATACGGTCTCGTCGACGAAGTGCTGGGTAAAGCGACGGAAGGCGAAGAAACCAAGGACAAAAAGTAGCTAAAGCGGCTTCTGGTGTAGCTTCTGGTAGCGCCGGGTAAGCTGGTTAAGAGTAGGTAAGCCCTGCCTTGCCCCCAGCCGGGCTACTGAGAACCAGGCGACAATATCACCGAGGTGTCCACACTCCTTGAGCCCCTTACCGTTGAGGAAGCCATAAAGAAACCCGGCGGCGAAGGCATCACCCGCTCCCGTCGTATCCCCCGCTATTCTAGGCTGTTCAGTGGCCGGGACTATGTACTCGTTTTCGGAATCCCTGATGTAGCAAACAGCGGCAATTCGCTGGCGATCGGTGTCACTACCTGTCTCCAGCTTTGCCTCCCTGCCCAGAGTAACAACAACGATTTTACAGCCCAGCTCAAGGCAGCGTTTGCTACCGCTAGCGACGTCCCCTCCGGTAAGCTCAACTATTTCATCGCGGTTGGTAAAGAGGGCGTCCGCCCGACCTATAATGGGACCGAGAGCCTTAAGCCCCTTCCTGGTGTAGAGAGCCCCGGGAGAAAAGCTGAGCTTGGTTTGAGAGTTTAGAGTGTCCAGCAGGTCGAGCGACATTTTGAACTGCTTGTCGCCGGCAAACGAGGAAAGGTGAAGCAGTCTTGCCCGGTTTATGTAGGCCGGGTCTAGGCTGTCCGTAGTGAGCCGGTTATTAGCACCGGGACTGACATACAGGGAGCGCTTACCCTGCCTATCACTGAGACATAATACTGAGCCGGTTTTCTCCTTTGAAGTCACCCTGATGCGACTGGTATCAACACCAACCTTCTTAAAATCCTCGATTAGTATCCTGCCCTCGGCGTCATCACCAACCATGCCCACAAAGCCGGCGCTAACGCCTAACCTGGCCAGGCCATAGACGGTATTGGCTGCCGAGCCACCGGGAAATGACTCAGTTTTATCAACAACCGTCTCCCCATCACCAAGGATGCGTTCTACCTGATAGACACGGTCTATGTTCAGCGCCCCCAGCCCAACGACTTCAACACTGCTCATGCTGTAAGGTCATCCCCAGACTTATGCTCTCTGGCTTAGCCGAGTTCGGCTCCTCTAACTGGCCTCTTGCTCCCAGCCTGGCCTACCTGTTCGAGCTTAGAGGTATAATGGGAGCTGGGTAATTCTACCCAGCAGATTTGGGCAATTTATCTCGCTTTATCAACCCAGCTTACCCGCTTCTTCCCTAACCAGGTTCCTTATTCTTTTATGGATCGTAACAATTTCGTCTGTGTCTTTTCTACCCGAGAGCCAGTGAAAATAGCCTCTCCTATCCGAGCCCTTTTTCTCCTTCCCCTTAACTACCTTTTCCGTTCCTCTGCGCTGCTTCTTCCGCCAGGCCTCAAGCACCTCAGCCAGGCTAAAGATGTTCTTAGAGGCTAAACTCATGGTGGCATAGGGCAGGGCATACTCATTGGCATTAAAGGCAATGGCGAGACCGCCGGCAGTATCCACTGCCTCCAGCATTCTGGAGTCGGTGATGCTATCTCCGACAACAACCCAATCAGCCAGCGGCTGGTTATATTTCTCAGCGAACTCATTCAGGGCAGCTACCTTGCGCCGCCCGCCGACTGGCTTCACCGATTTCATCATTTCCCCAACATCAGTTCCGGATAGCTTCTCCCAGAAGAGCTTATCCAGAGTCTGCTTTATTCTGTCATCGTCGGTGACTGGCTTCATGGTCAGGATGTCTTCTTCAGCCTGTTTCAGGAGGGCTGATTCCTCTGTCCCCAGTGTCAGCTGCAACCTGCCCCAGGGAAGCGCGGTGCAGGCAACGTTCTGCGTAAAAATGCCCAGCTTGTGGGTGAGATGTATGGCATATGGTTCGTAGGCAGTGGTTATGCAAAACACCTTCCAGCCTTTGGACTGAAGCCAGAAGACCAGCTTTTCGGCACCGTCGGTGAAGCTGGCCTCAGTAGCTAAGCCGGCGATGTCATTTTCTGAAATGCTGTGCAGTACGAGGAAGGGCAATATTAAT
>CAZHRO010000142.1:0-3358 GCA_964535045.1 uncultured Dehalococcoidales bacterium
ATCGATTCCGGCATACTCAAATACCTTTGGATGCACCATTCCACAACCCAGCACTTCCAGCCAACCAGTATGACTGCATACCCTGCAACCTTCACCGCCGCATATCACACATTCCATATCCACTTCAGCGGAAGGCTCAGTAAACGGAAAATAGGATGGGCGAAAACGGACTTTTAGATCCTTTTCAAAAAAGTGTTTCAGGAAGTCATCAAGAATCCCCTTCAAATCTGCAAAACTAACATCCTTATCCACCAGCAAACCTTCAACCTGATGAAACATCGGGGTGTGGGTAGCATCACTCGCTTCATAGCGGTAGACCCTGCCCGGCTCAATCAACCTTATCGGGGGCTCTTGCGACTCAACCGCTCGCGCGGTGAGCGAGGTAGTATGGGTGCGCAGCAGCATCGGCCGCTCTCCACTCTCAGTCCTGAAATCAACCCAGGAAGTTGACATCGCATCGCGAGCCGGATGCTCCGCTGGGATATTGAGCGCTTCAAAATTGTAGTAATCCCACTCTACCTCGGGACCCTCAAACACCTGAAAGCCCAGCGAGACAAAAATGTCACATACCTCATCGATTGTCTGAGTTAGGGGGTGCAGATGACCCACAGGGTAGGGACGCCCGGGCAGGCTGACATCAAAATACCTTTCTTCCAGCGATGGCGTAAGCTTCGTTGCGCGCAGGGACTGTTCTTTATGCTTAAGGGCACCCTCCAGTTCACTCTTGATTCGGTTAGCTAGAGCGCCCCGCCTTTTCCTCTCCTCGACCGGGAGGTTAGCTAAACTGCGCAGGGTTTTATTTAGCTCGCTCTTCTTGCCCAGAAAGCGAACCCGCCAGGATTCAAGCTCCTTAGCACCGGCAACAGCTTCCAGGTCATCTAAGGCATTTGATTTTAGCTCCTCAAGCGGTTCTAACATATTCTTAAATCTGAACTAGAAGTCAACGAACATAACCAGGGTCGCAACAAGAATTATCTCCCTTCTGATAACGGTAGACTGATAACCAGATGACTACACGCATCAGCTTTGAGACTGGCCTCTGGCTATAGACACCAAATCGGCGAATAACTCAGGTTCTCTAACTGCCATGTCAGCCAGCATCTTGCGGTTGATGATGACCCCGGCTCTCTTCAAACCGTTCATAAATTGAGAATAGGTAAGACCCTGGGCTCTACTGGCCGCATTAATTCGCAGTACCCACAGGCGTCTCATATCACCCTTCCGCTCACGACGATGACTGTAGGCATAACTCAATGACTTAAGCATTGACTCATGAGCCCGCCGATACAGGGAATGCCTGGTAGCTCTCTGCCCCTTGGTTAGGGCAAGTACCTTTTTGTGCCGGCGGTGAGCCGTCACGTTTGTCTTAACTCGTGGCAAAAATGCCCTCCTATCCAGTTAAACCCCGTAGGGTAAAAGCCTCCGCACACGGGTTTTATCTGCCGAACTTACCGATACTGTCTCATCATAAAGGCGCTTGGCCCGCTTCGCTTTCCGGCGGCGCAGATGACTCTTCCCGCCCTTGGTCCGCATAATCTTGCCGCTGCCGGTAATATGGAAGCGGCTTCGTACCCCCTTATGTGTCTTGAGTTTTGGCATCTAAGCTCCCTTCACCTCTTCCTTTACCTTTGCCTTCTGTCCCGAAACCGGCGATAGAATCATAATCATTCTCTTGCCATCTAATGATGGTGGTTTGTCAACGACAGCCTCTTCTTTTAGCGCCTCCATCATCCTCTGCATTAATCTCAAGCCAAGCTCCGAATGCACAATCTCACGTCCACGAAACATTATCGTCACCTTAACTTTATCGCCTCCGTCAAGCAACTTCCGGGCCGACCTAGCCTTAGCCTCGAAATCGTGGTTATCTATCCTCGGCCGCATCCGAATCTCCCGCAGAAGAGAAACCCGCTGGCTCTTCCTCGCCTCACGCTCCTTCTTGGCCTGCTCATACTTATACTTCCCGTAGTCAAGCAACCGGCACACCGGAGGTACTGCCGTAGCCGCTACTTCAACCACGTCAAGATTGCGGCGCTTGGCTATCTCTCGGGCTTGAGCCAGAGGCATAATACCCAGCTGCTCTCCCTTCTCCCCCACGAGACGAACCTCGCGCGCGACAATTCTCTCATTAACACGTAGCTTCTTAATTATTCCTTAATTTACCCCCTTTAAGCCAAGTTCACTACGAATATGAAATATAGCACATTACTCTAAGTGTAATCAAATTAGAGCCTTAAGCCCTCAGCCCGGCTGGTTATCACTAGCCTGATGCTCTCCTTAAAGCTGTCCCGGCTCATAGAGAATTGCTCACCGCTACGCAGCCGCACCGAAATACTATTACCAGCTACTTCCTTATCACCCACCACCAGCATGTATGGTATCTTGTCTAGCTGTGCCTGCCTAATCTTGAGATTTATCCTCTCCGACCTCGTGTCAACCTTAGCCCGCACCCCATCACTCTTAAGCTCTGTCTCCAACTGATGAGCGTAGTCCAGGTGGCGGTCAGCCACCGGGATAATCACTGCCTGAATCGGTGCCAGCCATACCGGGAAGGCACCGCCATAGTGCTCCAGTAACAGAGCCAGAAAGCGCTCCAGGCTGCCCAGCACCGTACGGTGCACCATAGCCACCAGGTGTTCTTTGCCATCCTGCCCAACGTAGGTAACATTAAAACGCTGGGGAAGGTTAAAATCAACCTGAATGGTGGGGCCCTGCCACCCCCTGCCCAACGCATCTTCCACCTTAATATCAATCTTGGGGCCGTAGAAAACGCCCTCCCCGGGGTCTATCTCATAGGCAATCTTGAGCCGTGCTAGAGCCTGACTCAGAATTCCAGTAGCCCGCTCCCATATGTCTAACGTACCGGCATATTTCTCAGGACGGGTGGAAAGTAAAACCTTGTAGTTCGTAAAGCCAAAGCTGGCCATCATAAAACGAGCTAGATCCAGCACCCCGCCCACCTCATCCTCCAGCTGGTCAAAGGAGCAGAAAATATGAGCATCGTCCTGGGTGAAACCCCTGACCCGGGACAGGCCGAACATTACCCCGGAGCGTTCGTAACGATAAACGGTGCCCAGCTCCGCATAACGTATCGGCAGTTCCTGATAACTGCGCAGCTTACTCTTGTAGATTAAGATATGCCCCGGACAATTCATCGGTTTAATGATGTACTGCTGCCCCTCCACATCCATGGGGCTGTATAAGTAGTCACGATATAGTTCCCAGTGACCGCTGGTCTTCCATAGATCAATCTTGGCTACATGCGGGGTATAGACGAGAGCATAACCACGCTTAATGTGCTCTTCCTTCCAGAAGTCCTCAATAACCCGGCGGACTACCGCGCCCCTGGGATGCCACAAAA
>CAZHRO010000143.1:0-3350 GCA_964535045.1 uncultured Dehalococcoidales bacterium
GTCGATACCTACGGCAGTTTAGACGTCCTCTATAATAATGCCGGTATTGTCCATGAGCCAGCGTCCACAGTAGATATCAAGGTTGAGGAGTGGGAGAAGACCATCGCCATTAATCTTACCGGCAGTTGGTTGGGCATGAAATTTGCTATCCCCGAGATGATAAAGGCTGGCGGCGGCTCAATAATTAATACCGCCTCTCTAGCGGCCCAGGTCGGTGTCCCCAACCAGATTGCCTACAGCGCCACGAAAGGTGGTATAATCTCGATGTCGAGAGTAGCCGCGGTGGAGTATGCTGCTAAGGGAATCCGGGTTAACTGTATTGCTCCCGGACCAATCGCTACCCCCCTGTTAATGGGGTTCTTCGGTGAGGAGGGCACCAGGTATCTAGCGGGCTTGAATCCGCGTGGGCAGCTTGGCAAAATGGAGGAGGTTGCTCAGCTAGCCCTGTTTCTGGCTTCCGACGAATCCTCCCACATAATCGGGCAGACGCTGGCCGTCGATGGGGGTCATACCATTGACAGCCACATACGCTGATAGACTTACTGTTAGTACGGATAGTACAGAGGGTAACTACGAGCGTAGAGATGACCTCGCCCGGAGCCTGTGATTCCGGGGGTATCCTCGTAGCAACATATCCCTTATCTTCTTTATAGCAATGGCCAGAAATGTTCCCGAACCACAGGCCGGGTCAAGTTTCAAAGATAATTAACACCATGGACTTCAAATTGTCAGAACAACGTGAAATACTAAGGCCGACGATAAAGACTTTGCCAGCATTGAATGAATTAGAAATTGCACGTATAATGTATCTTGGTCTAACCAGTATCTACCGAATCTAAATTCGTAAACGATTAGAAAGTAACAATGGAGGTTCAACAATGTCCGCTAGCTATAGTAAGCTTTTAAACAGCAGTTCAGGAAACGCCAATATCGTCGCTATGGATCATGGGCTTGCTTCTTTTGTCTTTGCCGAGTTTAAGAATCCTGGGGCGACACTGGAGAATGTTTTAGAAGGTGGGCCCGATTGTGTCTTGATAAGCCCAATGCTTATCGCCCGTTTTGCTGATCTCTTTAGCCGGTACCCCGCGGTAAAAACTGTCGCTACCCTTGACGCAGTTGTAATTCCTGAGTTATGTGGTCCAACGCAGGTCTTTAGCCTTGACTCTGCTGTCAGCCTCGGCGCTGATGCCGTAAAAAGCCTGCTGATTTTTGGCCAGTCAGACCCGGCGAAATACCTTGAAAACATGCGGTACGTAGCTCATCTGGCGGAACAGGCTAAACAGCGGGGAATACCTTTCATGGTAGAAGCTGTTCTATGGGGACCGGAAATACCAGAAGAAAAAAAGAAAGACCCGGAGTTAATCAACCGTGCTTGCCGTGTTGCATTTGAACTGGGTGCTGATTTGATTAAAACAGAATATACCGGGGACAAAGAATCATTCAAAGACATCACCTCCAATTACCCGATCCCGGTCTTTGTTCTCGGTGGTTCCAAGACTGGTTTAAAAGATTTGTTTCAGCGTGTTAGCGATGCCATGAATGCTGGCGCCCGTGGTGTTGTCATTGGTCGTAATGTTTTTCAGCATGAATCTCCAGCCAGGTTGGTAAGAGCATTGAATAGCATCGTTAATGAAGGGGCTTCTGTTTCTAAAGCCCTGGGAGTTGCTGAGTAGAGCTGGTGAAATGGCGCTCTTAGGTTTGGATATTGGAACAACCGGTACAAGAGCCGTTCTGTTCTCGGAAGCAGGCCGGATAATTGATTCCGATTATCAGGAATATCCGCATATATATCCCAGGCCTGGATGGGCCGAACTGGACCCGGAAAGGGTATGGGGGGCAGTTAGAAAAACCGTTCACCAGGTCTCCACCAGGCACAAGTCGTCAATAAAAGCACTCTGCATTTCCTGTATGGGTGATAACCTTATCCCGGTTCGGAATGACGGAAAACCAAATTACAATGGTATTCTGTCTTTTGACAATCGATCCACTGAGGAAGTGAAAATCGTTGGAGATGATATTGGAGAAGAGAGGTTCTTTCAGATTACCGGAAGCCCCCTGACAACGACCGCAAATTTATGCAAGGTTCTGTGGCTAAAGCGCCATCAACCAGAGGTGTTTGAAGACACCTGGAAGTTTATGACGTTTGCTGATTATACACTTCTGAGAATGGGCTTCCCGCCGCAGATAGACTACTCCATGGCGTCACGTAATATCTTTGACGTGAGGCGAAAGAAATATCCAGATGCGATATTGAAAGAATTCGGATTGACCAGTGCCTTTTTTTCTGAGCCGGTTCCTTCAACTCATATTGTTGGTGAAGTACCTCTGCAAGCCCGTAGTCAGCTCGGATTACCAAAGGGAACCAGGGTTATTGCCGGCGGAGTTGACCTAGCCTTTGGGGTGCTCGGTGCTGGCGTCTCTCCTTTAACACCCAAAACAGTTGCCGACGTTGCTGGTACATTTGAGCACGCCGCATATATCAGCAAGGTACCTATTACACTCAAAATGGGCTTTAAGCATAATATAATCTCTTGTTGTAACGTGGTTGAAGATAGTTACCTGGTTTTCAGGGGTCTACGCACCGCAGGCGCTGCTGTAAGGTGGTTTCGGGATGAGTTTGCGTGTGAGGAAAGGATAAAAGCCGAGAAAGAAGGCAGGAGTGTTTACGATGTTATGTTTGAGCCGCTAAATTTTAATGGCGGAGACATTTTTGTACTTCCGTATTTTGCGGGTAGCTGGACGGATTCCTGTGGGGGAGCCTCTATTTGGGGGCTCACTCTAGCCACTAAACGGGAGGACATTTTAGCAGGCCTCGCAGAGGGAATTACACATGAGCTCAGGATGAATATAGAGATTCTGGAGGCTCTGGTTAGGAATCGCCTCGACGCGGTGCGGGCTGTGGGGGGGTCGTCAAAATCCCCCAAACTACTGCAACTAAGGGCAGATATTACAGGCAGGGTTGTTGAAACAGTATCCATACAGGAGGCCTCCGCATTAGGGGCAGCGCTTCTAGCCGGCGTTGCCACCGGGGTTTATGATTCAATTGAGGATGCGATTGGGAATACCGTCAGAGTAACAGATCGTTTTTCACCGCGCCGTGCGCTTTTTGAGGTTTACAACGCCCGGCACGATACTTATAAGAAAATGGTCCGTAATCTACATTGGTTATGTTGATACAATTAAGGCTGTTTAAAAAGTGATGGGTGAGGTTACCCTGATTAGTTTTAGGGAAACTGAAGCCGCAGAGGAGGTAGAGTCTGGCATTATCGCGAGGGGCGCGCGCGGGCTTGCGGTCAGAGCCAACCCCACCCAGGTAGATTAAAAGCTGAGCCTTGTAGAGGGAAACGGGG
>CAZHRO010000144.1:0-3327 GCA_964535045.1 uncultured Dehalococcoidales bacterium
CAGCGGTGGCCCCCCTTTTGAATGCCACTACTGGTCCCCTTTTTGCTTGCCAAAATCAAATAGGTTGGCTCACCGAATTAGTCTAGCGATGGTCTTATCACCTGCTTCAGCAGGGTAGTATTTCGGGTGGGCATGATAGTCTGGGTCGAGTCCCACCTCGGTCACCATTTGAGCCAATGCCTCTTCGACGGGCATATCCTTGGCGCACAAGTTGCTAATGAGGCTGAGCGTTGCTTTGTCAACATAGTCTAAGCCAACAGTAGCACTCCAACCCAGGTAAACTGACGCTCCCTTCTGGACAAAGGCCTGGGCCATATCGCTTTTATAAGCAGTAGAGCACCCCATCATTATTATAATGGTATGCTGGAACTCGCCCTCCAAACTTTTCAGGATAAATCTTGAGTTAACAGCGAAAACCTTTGGGTAGTCCTCCGTCATCTGGGCCGGTAGTATTTGATCAAACAGCTGCTCGAAAACACGCTTTGTAGTGGTGTAGGTCTCACCGGTAAACAAGTATGTGGTCTCTGTTTCCTCCACATTCGGGCCTTCTTCAAGTCCCAATATCCCTGAGTGGGCTCTAAAGATAATCAATTTATACCCGTAAGTAGGTAGCTTGCGATAAAGGTCAACAGTGACCCCCTCACCACGGTAAACATCAACCTTAAAGCCGTAGTCTTCAAGCTCTTGAGTGGCCTGCTGAATAAAACCCTGGTTTGGTTGAAGGGTGTAAAGCTGGTCAATTATGGCAGCCTTGAGCTCCCCAGATTGGGTTGAACCGGCTGGCTTACCTAGTGGATACATACGGACACCGATAACAATACCGGCAATTCCCAGCGCGATAACCAACCACACAAACCAAGGCAAGCCCCTCCTTGGAAACTTGCCTTTGGTCTGCTTCTTAGTCTTGGTTTTAGCCAATATTTACCTGTTAGCTGTACGGTGCTTTCTGACTGTGTAAGCCCCAGCTATGATGGCTACGGCTAGAGCAATCCATGGTGCCAAAATGGCTAGCTTGTTCACGGGATAAAGCTCACCACCTACCCCTGGCCGGGGCCGGTGATGCGGGGGGGCGGCACCAGGGCCACCCTGATCAACGATTACCCCGTTCGCTGTGCCATCATCATCGCCAAGCCCACCATCAACTAAGGTAATGGTGATGACATTGTCTCCATCGTTGCTTCCCATCGGTATCTGAATCCAGCCGCCTTCAGAGGCATGATACTTCCAGTACTGGGTTCCCGGCGGGACTGGCGAAGGTAGTGTGATCGTCACGACTACTGTGGCACCTGGGGTTATCCCGGTTATGTTGAAGCTAAAAAAGCCGTGAGGGAAGACGAGGTCTGGCTTACCCCCTGAAGGTAGGGTACCTTCGGCAACTGAGGTGAGACCCTCAAGAGCTCCCGAGTCAGGACTGAAAGAGGTGGTACCCGTGCCGGTGGCAGTGTTGGTTGACTTTGTGGGCGCATATTCCTCACCAAGCCATGGGCAGTAGTCTACGTTATCACTTACCGTATCACCAGTGCCGTCAGTGTTCTTCTCAGTCGAGGGGTCAGTGGTGCAAGGGGGAACCTCATTGGTGCCAGTAGTATCCTCCGGCCCGCTGTCATCTCCCCACCAGTTGTTGGTGGCGTCAAGGGAACCCGTCCCGTAGTTATGGACTCCGTAAATAGAGTTGCCGTAGATATTGTTGAAGTGAACCGTAGGCGAGGTTGTTGATTTCACAGCAATGCCTTCTGAGTTGCCTGTTATATCATTGCCTGTAATCGTGACCCCTGTGGGAGCAAACTCCATGCCTATGCCTACGCCAGCATCGGTGGTGCTCCCATCGCCTGTAAGACCGGTATTTAGCGTGTTATCGGTTATGTCGACATTAGAAGGGCCAGGGGCTGAACCACCAATACCGATAGCCACACCTATGTACCCATCAGTGCGCTGGGCAGCGAGCATATTGGTTATACTGTTACCATCTATAGTTACATTCGAAGATAAGTCGTTGATAGCTATGGCATATTCCTCGACATTCTGTATGGCATTATTCTGAATGTTGATGTTTGAGGGGCCATTAGTCGTTCCCCAGACTAATATGCCGTAGGTGCAGTTGTGGATAGTATCGGTACCACCGTCACTGATGTCCTTGATGATGTTGTTCTTGACCGTAACGTTTGAGAGTCCCGAGGTGTCATTCGCAATGCAAACTCCACACTTTTTGCGAGTAGCATCTTCGTTTGCGATAGTTATTGTAAAACCGTCAAGAACGACATCACTGGCACTAATACTAACGGCGTTAGTCGTTCCTCCATCAATGGTGGATTCATCTCCACTGCGCCCGACAGCAGCTACACCATGTTGAACACCATTCAGTGTCAGGGCTTTATCGATAGTTACATTCTCACGGTATGTCCCCGCCGCCACATTGATGGTAGTGCCAGTGGCTGCATCAATGGCTGGCTGGATATAGTCGAAGTGGTCGTTGCCCATCGTCCAGTCCAGGTCATACATCCAGATGTTACCGGTACCTCGGGTTACTCCACCGGTTCCGCTCCTCTCCGACCCGTAGAACAGGTAGGTGTGGGAGCCATCTACAAGCGCACGCGGCCACATATCTACCATCCAGTTACCGCTGCCAGTTCCGCCGTTAGTCAGCATCTTGTTCTGGTCGGTTGACAGCCCTACCAGAGTAGCCATGTCTGCTGCTGAGCGATAATACATCCACTGCCGGCTGTTGGTGTCATCCCAGGGACACCAGACAAATACATAGCTCCCGCCGTATTCTGTCAGGAGTGGGTCACAATCATGAACGCCCGTCGGCAGAGGGGCATTGCTCAGCGAGTAGTCTGGCGTGGCATTCCAACCAGTAGTATCATCGTACTTGTGAAAGTAGTAGACGTCTGGGGTTACCCCCCAACCATTGGAGTAGTAACACCACATATCACCAGTGCTATCCACGTACAGACGATTGATGGCGCCAGCGATGGTGGGCGACCCCTGAAGATTCGTGGGGATTCCCCAAGTGGTCCCGTTATAAGATACCACCTTCATGTAACCGTCATTAGTATCATTCCATGACATCCACAGGTTGCTGCCATGCACGGCGACATCAAAGAAATGACCATCAAACCCGGTGTCGGTTGGTCCAGTCCAGCTTGAAGCATCGGTAGTTGTCCAGTAATAGATGCTATCACTTCTGGAGCCAAATACCCATATCTTGCCACCATATTCAGCACAGGCAGTTTGTCCCTGATAAATGTCACCCGAGCTCGTGACAGCGGTACCCGCTCCTGCAAGGCCAGCAACTGTTGACGACTTAGTGAAGTAGCTATCATAGTT
>CAZHRO010000145.1:0-3326 GCA_964535045.1 uncultured Dehalococcoidales bacterium
TCTCCCCTTCATATTACTTCATATTACGAAATTGCAATAACACTTACTAACAATAAAGGCGCCTGATTCTATTCAGACGCCCCTTATGTCAAATCAAACTACTTAAAATTTATTACCACTGGACAAACATCGGCATGATGACATGGACATAGTTATCTACACCCACGGGACGGATAACACCGGGGCTTGAAGGAGTTGTAATTTCCAGGGCAACCTGTGCCTCACGAAGCACACTAAGGACATCAGCCAGATATTTACCATTGAAGGCAATCTTTGCCTCTTCACCCTCAATAACAGCATCAACCTCACCAACGTCATCGCCGACTTCCTCCGAACGAGCCGAGACCGTCATCTTGCCTGGTTCTAGCTCCCCGCTGCCAGGCACCACTACCAGGCGGACGATACCACTGCCATCACGGGCGAAAATCGAGGCGGTCTTGGTGGCTCTCAGAAACGCCGCCACCTCAACTACAGCCCGGGTGGTATAGCTCTGGGGAATCAACTGAGCATAGTTGGGGAAGGTTCCCTGAACCAGCTGAGACACCAGCTCAACATTTTTCAGACGGAATAAAGCCTGGCTCTTGTCAGGGTCTACCGTTATGTTAACGGCCTCCTCCTGGTCAGCCAGCAGCCGATTTAGCTCAGCCATAGTCCGTGCCGGGACAATAACCGTAGTCTTCTGGCTAACCGACACCGCCAAAGGTAACTTATGCACTGCCAACCTAAAGCCATCAGCCGCCGCCAGCGTCAGTAAATCACCCTCAAATTCGGCGTTAACCCCGGTGAGCACCGGGCGGGATTCCTCGGTGGCCGCCGCAAAGACAACCTGGGTAATGCCCCGCTGCAGGGCCTCAACCTCAACCTTGGTGGCGATACCACCGGCCACCTTGGGTATCGGGGGGAAGTCCTGAGCATCAACGCCGCTAATGCGTGCCTCAAAGCGGGTACACTTGAGCTCCAGGGTCTTGGTACGTGGGGAAAGATTAATATCAATCTTATCATTAGGCAGTGAGTTAATAAATTCGGTAAGCAGTCGGGCCGGAATGGTAATTGCCCCCTCTTCTTCTACCTTGGCCCCAATCCAGCAGGAAATAGCCATCTCCAGATTGGTAGCCGTAAGTCGGAGGCGAGACTGGTCGGTGGCTAGAAGGACATTATTGGTTATCGGCAGGGTCGTTCTTGTCGCCACTGCCCTACCCACCGTATTAAGACCCTGACTTAAGTTTTCCTGAAGGCATGTCAACCTCATAATACACCCCCCAAACTTATTCCCTGTAGCGAAGTAGTATATAATAATAATTGGTTCTGCTCAAGCTCTATGACCTCTCTCATTTTCACTCAAGGCTAATCGTCCCGCTCTTACCCCCGCTTTTTCTAACGAGCCGGATGCTCTCGATTTTTATACCACGGTCAACCGCCTTACACATATCATAGATGGTTAGAGCCGCAACGGCAACCGCCGTAAGCGCCTCCATCTCCACCCCGGTCTTGCCGATACTTTTTACCCGTGCGGTAATCTCCACCGCGTTCTCAGCCTCATTCAAGCTAAACTCAACCCTGCTATCACCAATTAGAACCGGATGACACAGAGGAATCAGATGCGGCGTCTCTTTAGCCGCCATAATACCCGCCAGCTGAGCTACTGCCAGAACGTCCCCCTTTGCCGTTCCCCCCTTCTTTATCAAACTTAGGGTAGCCGCCTTCATTCTGACCAAGCCCTTAGCTACCGCCTCACGCTGGGTATCCGGCTTCCCGGTAATATCTACCATCCGGGGACGACCGGAGGCGTCAATATGCGATAACCCTTCCATAATTAACACCTAACCCCCAACCTGAGTCATAGGGCGTCCTTGAGGTACGTACCCTTCTGCCAGCTGGTGACGCCGTGGCTTTTTGCTAGCTGCAGTCTCAATTAGTCTTTTTAACTCGGCTAAAGGCATCCCACAACGCAGGGGTTGCCTCAGGTCTATCTCCTCGCTAGAAAGTAAACAGGGGCGGAGCTTACCATCAGCCGTAAGCCGCAGGCGGTTGCAATGAAAACAGAAATGCTCACTGATTGGGCTGATAAAGCCAACACTACCCCGGCTATTAGGAAACCGAAAATACCGGGCGGGCCCATTACCAACGCGAGGTAGACACGGTTCCAGCTCCCCAAGCTGCTCGAGCTGTTTTTTTATCTCGTCAACCGAGACAAACCGCCAGGCGTCACTGCTCACCCCGGCTGCGGGCATACACTCGATGAAGCGCACATGCCAGCCTTCATTTATGGTCTTAGCCGCAAAATTAAGCACCTCGTCATCGTTAATCCCGGACATAACGACCACGTTAATCTTAACCGGATTAAGACCGGCTGATTTGGCTGACTCAATGCCGTCAATTACATCATTAAGTTCATAGTTACTGCGGGTAATCTTCTTAAACCTGTCCGGTTCAAGGGTATCCAGACTAACGTTAACTCGCCTCAAGCCGGCTCCCTTCAACTCAGCCACATGACTGCTCAGCAGGGTCCCGTTAGTCGTCATCGAAATATCATCTATGGTATCTATCTGACCTATCAGGCTCACCAGCTTGGGTAATCCCAGTCTCACCAGAGGCTCCCCCCCGGTAAGCCGAATCTTATTTATACCCAGCTCAGCTGCCGCCTGAACCACAGTGTAGATTTCTTCGTAGGTGAGAATGTCCTGATGGGATATCTGGTGTACACCTTGTGCCGGCATGCAATATACGCAGCGCAGATTGCAGCGGTCAGTTACCGAGATACGCAGGTAATTTATGGGACGCTGAAAAGAATCACAAAGACCAGTCATAATCCTAACCTAGCCAGCACCGAAGGCACCTCCCCCGCCGCCTTACCCCGATGGCTCACCCTATTCTTGCTTTCGAGGGACAGCTCGGCAAACGTCTTACCCAGCCCGGGGAAATAGAAGACGGGGTCGTAACCAAAACCCTCCTTTCCCCTTGGCTTAAAGGTTATCATCCCCCGGCAATCACCCGAGCAAAGCTCAACCCGGCCTTCCGGCGTGGCGACGGCAATCACGCACCTAAAACGAGCCGAACGCTTCTCCCAGGGTGTACCTTCAAGCCTGGCCAGCAGGTAGCTAACCCTCTCCTCATCTGAAGCCCCATCTCCTGCATAGCGGGCTGACAAAGGCCCGGGTTCCCCACCTAAAACGTCAACCTCAAGCCCGGAATCATCCGCCAGGGCCACCAGCTGGCTCTCAGCTGCTAAAACCACCGCCTTTAACCGGGCATTCTCCTCCAGACTCTTCCCCACCTCACGGACTACAGTGGTAATACCCTGTTCCGCCAGGGTAACCAGCTCAAAA
>CAZHRO010000146.1:0-3280 GCA_964535045.1 uncultured Dehalococcoidales bacterium
GGGAGTTTCCGGTCGAGGGTGTCCAGTTCCACCCCGAATCCATCATGACCGAAGTGGGCAAGGATTTACTCCGGAATTTTCTAAATTATGAAAGGCACAATGATTAAAAACGCCATTGAAGCTATCGTTAGCGGTAGCTCGCTTAGCTTTGAGCAGGCGACTGGGGTGATGGAGGAGATAATGAGCGGAGAGGCAACACCGGCTCAGATTGCCGCCTTTATTACCGCACTGCGCATTAAGAGGGAGACGGTGGATGAGATTAGCGGGCTGGCCAGTGTTATGCGGGCTAAGGCAGTTCCGGTGGAGGTAGCCCCCCCGGTAGTTGATACCTGCGGTATGGGCGGTGACGGTTCACAGACCTTCAATGTCTCTACGGCGGCCGCCCTGGTGGCGGCTGGAGCCGGATTAAGGGTGGCCAAGCACGGTAACCGGGCCATGAGCAGCCGCTGCGGTAGCGCCGACGTCCTCGAAGCCATTGGGGTTAAGATTGACCTCGGGGCAGAGAGGGTGGCCGGGTGCATCGAAAAGGTGGGCATCGGCTTTATGCTGGCGTCCGTCTTTCATCCGGCGATGAAGTTTGCCATTACCCCCCGCCGTGAGATTGGCATCCGCACCGTGTTTAATATTCTGGGGCCCCTCACGAACCCGGCGCGAGCTGAGTTTCAGGTTATCGGTGTCCCCGCGCTGGAGCTGGGAGAGAAGGTTGCCCTCGTTCTTCACCGCCTGGGCATAAAGCGTGCCCTGGTGGTGTACGGCCTAGACGGCCTGGACGAGATATCAATCACCGGCAGGTCGGTGACGTGGGAAGTAACGGAGGACGGCGTATCAGCTCCCTGCGAAGTCTCGCCGCAGGATTTTGGATTTAAGGAAGCAGGCTTTGGGGAAATAAGGGGTGGGGCCCCGGAGGATAATGCCGAAATTCTGCGTCGCATCCTCAGTGGTGAGCGGGGCCCAAAACGGGATATGGTAGCTATGAATGCGGCGGCGGCCCTGGTGGTGGGGGGGAAAGCCCGCGACCTGATAGAGGGAGCCCGAATCGCTGAAGAGGTAATTGACCGCGGCGGGGCTTTAGCGAAGCTTGAGGCGCTGGTGAAGTTCACTCACCGCTTTAAATAGACCGGACAGTACGAATAAGTGATGCCTTATGCTTAACAAAATTGTCGCTCAGAAAAGAGAGGAAGTGAAGCAGAGGAAGCAGAGGGTACCCTTGCCTGTCCTTAAGGAACGCATTGCTCAGAGAAGGGCGCCGCTCGATTTGGCGGCGGCTCTTGGAGGTGAACAAATTAGGCTGATTGCTGAGGTAAAGAGGGCATCCCCATCGCGGGGCATTCTCTGCCCTGATTTCGAGCCAGTGGCGCTGGCGAAAACGTATGTTCGGGGTGGGGCAGCGGCTATCTCGGTGCTTACCGAAGAAAAATACTTCGGCGGCAGTCTGGAACATCTTTCCGCTATCAGAGATGCGGTTGGTCTTCCCCTGCTGCGGAAGGACTTTATCTCCGACCCGTATCAGGTATACGAAGCGGCGGCTTACGGGGCCGATGCCCTGCTGCTGATTGCAGCTATCCTGAATCACGAGCAGCTTGCCGGGCTTCTTTCGCTGAGTCACAGCCTTGGCTTAACGTGTCTGGTGGAGGTTCACAGCGAAGCTGAGGTCAGCAGAGCCCTTCAGGTTGGTGCCAGGATTATTGGCATTAATAACCGGGATTTGAGAAGCTTTGACGTTGATATCAATACCACCCGGCGGCTGCGGGCCCTGATGCCGCGGCAGCAAATCGTGGTCAGCGAGAGCGGTATCCGAAGCCGGCAGGATGTGAAGAAGCTGAAAGGATGGGGAGTGAATGCGGTGCTCATCGGCGAGGCTCTGGTCACCGCTGATGATGTCCCCGCTAAGATGAAAGAGTTAATACTGTAAGGCCGAAGTAGGACGAAAAGACAAAGGGGTTAATCCTGTGGATCGAAGTCAGGACGAAAAGATGACCCGGGTTAAGATTTGCGGTGTTAAGGAAAAGGCTCATGCCCTGGGGGCAGGCCGCGCCGGGGCCAGCTTTATCGGTCTCGTGTTTGCTCCTAGCCCAAGGCAGGTGACCGTGGCTCAAGCACAGGAGATAGTTGATGCCATCAAGGAAAACTGCAAGGCGGTGGAGGCGGTGGAAGTTTTCCTCAACATGCCTGCCCCGGCGGTGAACCGGATTGCCCGGGCGTGCCATCTGGACTGGGTTCAGCTAAGTGGTGATGAATCATGGGCTTACTGTCAGCAGATTGAGCGGCCACTGATTAAGGCGGTTCGCATGAGAGCCGGCGAGCCGGCGGAGGCACTCCATAGCTATCTAGCTAGTGGCGTCGAGATTCTATCCGGCCACAAGCATCTTTATCTCCTTGACTCTCAGGTCGAAGGTAAATATGGTGGCACCGGGGTAGCCTTTGATTGGGGTTTAGCCCGTGAGCTGGCCCGGCGATTCTCCATAATTATCGCCGGTGGTCTTACCCCGGAGAATGTGGCTCAGGCGATTGAGACGGTCGCCCCGTGGGGGGTGGATGTCTCCTCCGGGGTGGAGGTGGGTGGTATTAAGAGTATTGCTAAGATTAGGGCTTTTATTGAAGCGGTAAGGAGGGCTGATGACAGCCAAGACCAGGAAATTACCTGACAGGCGGGGCTATTTCGGGCAGTTCGGGGGGAAGTTTGTCCCCGAAACGCTGATGCCCGCTCTTTCGGAGCTGGAGCAGGCATATCGTGAGGCTCAGGCCGACTCGAAATTTGAGCGGGAGTTCGAGCGGTTGTGCCGGGATTATGTTGGTCGCCCCACCCCTCTGTATGCGGCGGAGCAGCTTTCGGCAGAAATAGGCGGGGCCAAACTATTACTGAAGCGAGAAGACCTGGCCCATACCGGGGCACACAAGATTAATAACGCCCTGGGGCAGGGGCTACTGGCAAGACGTATGGGTAAAAAGCGAGTCATTGCTGAGACTGGGGCGGGGCAGCACGGTGTCGCTGCCGCTACCGCCTGCGCCATGCTGAAGCTCGGTTGTATTGTGTATATGGGGGAAGAGGATATCAAACGCCAGTCGTCAAATGTCTTCCGCATGAAACTCTTGGGAGCTGAGGTGCGTCCCGTGAGTTCGGGCAGCCGCACCCTGAAGGATGCCATCAACGAAGCTATCCGGGATTGGGTGACCAACGTCGCCACAACCTACTACCTTTTGGGCTCAGTAGTGGGACCCCACCCCTACCCTATGATTGTCCGCGACTTTCAGTCGATAATTGGTCGGGAAACACGGGAGC
>CAZHRO010000147.1:0-3262 GCA_964535045.1 uncultured Dehalococcoidales bacterium
AGTTGAAATACTCTGAGCAGTTGACCTCTCTGCTGGCTGAATATTTTACTGACGAGATGAGCCCTGATGACCTCTGGAAAGAGCTAAAAAGGCACAGGGACGAAGGAAGAGGGAGGATACTTAAAGATGCCCAACTAAGAATACTCAGCGCCATGAAGCTGTCAAGTAGCAACACAGACACAAGAAAGCTGCACCAGGGCCTGCTGGCGATCGAGACACTCAAGGATAAAGGGGACTATTCTGCCCTTGAGCATGAGTTAGAATCCATCGAAGACCTGCGTCGGCGATACAGGGAGGAGCGTGACAACACCTTCAGCAAAATCAAGGATACCGTTGAAAAACAGGTCAGACTAGCCGCAGAGCAGCTTGCTGGTCAAGCCACCGCGAAGGGAGCGGCGATTGACATACAGAGTTCGGTAGAGGCTACCACAAAGGCCAGCCCAGAATGGAAATCCTTTATCGCGAGACACGACAGCACCTACAGTCAGAGATTCAAGGAGCATATCGACAAGCTACGGGAGAAGCTGAGTGCTTAGCGAAAGTATAGAGAACAGGGCTAATTATGATAGAAGCAACCCAGCTGGAAGAGTCACTTCGGAAGGAAATAGCCCGGAAAAACTATGTACTAGCAGTCATACTGGCACAGAAACGGGGGTGTCAGGAAAGTGAAATACGCCACCTGCAAGAACTTGCCCTTAAACAGATGGCGTGTGAATACCGAAACGGTTCTGCGGTTCGCAAGCTGGCTCGAGAGTGGGGATTTTCGAAGGCGGACCTCGAAAGTGTGCTCAGGGCTGCCCTTGATGATTACGAACGGATGTCAGATAAAAAACGACAGGAACAGTGTTATGACGTGAAAACGGGAAAATACCTGACGCTGCGGCAATGGGTGGACCATTTTTGGGAAGCAAAGGAGAGGTAATTAACAGTAGACTCAAAAGGTGTAGAAATAGTTAGCGGCAGCGAGTACTCTTCCTGTAGAAAAACAACAGAAGGAGGTACTCACCACCGCCATGGGAAAGCAAACTACAACCGGGAGCCGCGCGTCAGGAATTGTCCGGGATAACCTGGAGGAACGGGTAGGGAAGAGGGGGCAGGAGTTCTATACAGCCGCTATTGGAGGAGGAGGTCACGGGGCCACTGGTAGTGGTTGCCGGCTGAATTTTCCTGAGTATTTCAGGGCTAACTAATTAGCACCCTACTTGATTTATTCCGAACTTCTGAAGTAGAATTAATGCGTTCTATGGGCCACTAGCTCAGTTGGTTAGAGCACAGTCCTGATAAGACTGGGGTCTCTGGTTCGAGTCCAGAGTGGCCCACTTTGAAGCTACCGCCGGGCTGGGATTAACATAAAGAGTATGCTAGACCTCAGTCCTACGCTAAAGTCTCAGGCGTGGGCCGTGCCTGAGAGTGACCTCAGTCCATCGGTTGAAAAAGCAAGCAAGCTGCCGAGGAAGCTCCAGGAGCAAGCTAAGAGGTACGTGCAGGATATTGTCTACTCAGGAGACTCGCGAGGCGGCCGAGGCTGAGCGAGATGACTTTGGTCCGAGCCGAAGACTTGAACCAACAAACGGGTCGCGAGGTAGACTATCCAAGGCCTCGCAATTAAAACCTCCGCTACGCGCCGGTTTCCAAACAGACCCTCCTGATATCTCCAATAATATCCGGACTGCACCTTCAACCTGAGGAATAAGGAAGGAGATGGCCGGCAGCATCTTAATATCTGGGTCCGTCAAAGCCCTCGGTAACCAGGCCTCCCTGCTTTATCCACTCATCCATACCGCTCCACTTGAAGGGGCCATACAAGCCCTGGGCGATATCGAGGATGTCTCGTTGTGCACCGCCCAGCACCATCTGGATTATCTTGTAATCCCTCATGTACTTCTCGACGTGGTAGTCATAAGAATACCCGTAGCTACCCATTAACTCCATGGCTCGATTGACACAGAACTCACAGGTATTACCGGCAAAGGAGCGCGCTGCCGAGAATTTAGCAATCATCTCGGGGGAATCAGGAGTTCCATATTCATCCGGCTGCGCTACCTGCCAGGAGCACATTAGCACATAATTCCGGGCCACCTCTATCCGCTTCGCCATTTCAGCCAGGATTGAGGCGAAGTAGGAGCGCTCTCTGACCGGCACCCCGGCGATATCTCTACCCCCGGTCCAGTCCAGGGCTATCTTGAGCACCGCCTCCGCCATGCCGACCAGCCGAGAGGCAACTCCGAGTCGGCCCAACCCGATAGTATACCCCTTAATTATCCTGCCCCCCAGACCGGGCTGGTCTAAATCCAGGACGTATCTCTTGGGAACCCGGACATTATCGTAGACAAGCTCACAGTTCTCATCCTGCCAGCAGAGGCCCATCTTTTTATACGGAGGCGAAACGGAAAAACCTTTAGCATCAGGGGGGACATAGACTATTCCCGCCGCCTCAGCACCCTTGGCCGGGTCACGGGTCACAATCGTCCAGTATCCCAGATGACCCTTCAGATATTCATCCACAAAGCGCTCCGGCGGGCCCGCAGTCCCCGGCCAGATCTTGAACCCGTTAACTACCGCATCATCACCCTCAAATTTCAGCGTGGTTCTGATAGTCCTGAAATCGAAGGCGGGGTCCTCCAGATTGGCACCCCCGGCGCGTTCCGTTATGGCAACGCAGGCCATCCACGCCTCATCTCCCAGAATCTGATGACCGAATTGCTTGAGCAGGTCATCCCTCTTGGCAGCGACCATGAAGGAAACCGGCCAGTGGATATGCATCACCTCCATGGCTAACCCTACTTCAGCCTGGCAAAGTTCCTCATACACCATGTTTCTCAGAACTGTAGACAGGCCCAGGCCACTTGAGTCGTAACCGAGTTCTTCCCCCAGCTTCTTGGGAAAGCTGGTCTTGGTCAGGCCCATCTTGACGCACTCGGCATAATACTTATTTCTGGTCGCCAGCGCCAGTTTTTCGTCCCGGTGCCAGCCCCCCTCAAAGTTATGCCTCTCGGGCATTAGCTCCCTATCCACAAATCTGGCAACATTCACCGCAATCTCTATCTCTTCATCGGTACAATAACACTTCGGATATTTGTACCTTGGGTCTAATAACTTGTAATATTCCTGCCCTAACTGCATTACGAGTCTCCTCCTTAGTGGAAATATATACTGACAGCACAAGTGATACAGGAGATATGCTGAAGAAGCCTTTGCTTATGATTGTAATTCCAATTCTCCTACCATAAGTTCTGCCGCACAAAGTGGGGATGGACTTAAC
>CAZHRO010000148.1:0-3222 GCA_964535045.1 uncultured Dehalococcoidales bacterium
CTAAAACCTCTTGGGTAGTATCTATCAAGGCTAGCGGGGCGCAGCTTGATAATACTGCTGAAAACCGAATAAGGCAAAGACAAAGCCAGCTTTGGCGGGCATGGGATACCCCTACAGTGGCTTGCCAGAGGGCTAGCGGGCACAGGGCTAGTCCTCTGGCGGTTGATAGTGCCAGCGGGTTGCGGGCTATCAATTGAGTGCCCAGCGGGGTTGACCAAAGGCACTAAAAAGCTGGTTCTGATGTAGGATAAGTCTAACCTCTAAACCGAGAGCGGGGCGGTTGCTCAATGATAATGAAACGCTCCACTTGATGTAGGATAGCCTTACCTTTGTAACAGGCAGAGTGTCCGATATAGGGATGCTCTGCCTTTTTTCGTGCCTGCCGAGGGGGCAGTCTGGAAAACCAGACTGCCCTTTTTTGTACCCATCTCCAGGGGAGTCCGGGAGCAAATCCCGGCTCCCCTTTTTTGTTTGCCAGTGTCATTCTGCAAGGAAGGTGCAAGCCTTCCGCAAGCCTTGCGTAAGGGGACTTGACAAGCATGTAGACCAGTGGTAGACTAGCTGTAAACGGAGGTGCCAGCTATGGAGACGATGGTCGTTTACAGCGCCAAGGTGCTACCTTCTCACCTGGAAGGGGCAAAGAAATTCTTCGCACGGGTGGGGCTGCCCCTGCAGGAGGCAGTGCGGGCCCAGTTCAAGATGGCGGCCGACTGCGAGGCATGTCTTGAGCTGGTGGAGAAGAAGGCGCCGGTGGAGCAGGTGCAGAGCGCCTTTGCCAGTATCATCGCCGATGCCAAGGAGACCTGGCGGGTCAACGGCATGTTCCAGGAGGTGATGCTCAAGGCCGCTCGGGAGTGCGGCCTGCCGTTGGACTTCATCAACAACGTCCTGGCCGAGGCCCAGCGCACCTACCAGGACGCCATGGGGGCACCGCCAGAGGAGGTTTGACATGGCAACGGTAAAGACAGAAGATAGTGAGAGAGAGTGGGCGCTTAGCTGGCTACGGGAGGTGCTTACCTCCGCTCTGGAGGTATCCCCCGTGTCTTACCAGCAGAAAAAGAAGACAGGCCGTCTCCTGAATAGAATGCGCGACTGGATGCTGGCGAACTGGGCTGAGGCTTTAAGCATCGATTATATTGGCGGTTCCCGCCGGTATCCCGCTCTTGCCGAGCAGGCTAAGAGCGATACCGGCAGGCAGATAGCAGGGGAGTATCTTGATGCTCATGATGCTGTGCCCACCGGTTTCTCCCTTGGCCGGCTTGTCAGGAGCATAGTTAGGCTTGCCCAGGAAGGCAGGCTGCCAGTAGACAGCAACACGGTAGCCAGGCAGGTGTGTGCCCTGGCCTGGGCTGAGTGCACCGAAGACGGCATGGAGTTTGCCGGGAGGGCCAGGGAGATACTGGGCAACTCAGAAAAGCCTAGCCATATCCTTGTTGATTATCAGCTGGCCCTGGAAAGCGATGACAAAGAGAAGCTGGAAATGTTGGACGGCGTCCTCGCCGGTGGTCGATACGGCGAGTGGGTCGAGGCTCGCCTGGAGGAGGCCAAACGCCACCTTGGGCTTGACCAGCCCATTTTCGAGGTCCACTTCGGCGAGCGCCATCCCCAGTGGGACGCCCTCTGGGGAAATATCATCAAAGGAGGTAAGGATGACGGATAAGATTGCCGCTGTCTGGGCGCGCGTCAGCACCGAGGAGCGGCAGGAGCCATCGCTTCCCAGCCAGGTGGCTGATGTGAAGACATGGCTGGAAGAGCAGGGCTGGACGGTGCCGGAGGACAGGATTATCATGACGCACTGGACCTCCAAGAACATCCTGGCCTGCCCCGACATGCAGAAGCTCCTGAGCTGGGTGAGAAACGGCGAGGTCGGCGCCGTGGGACTATTACACCTTGACCGCTTTGCCTGCCGCCTGGGGCAGATGGCCCAGATACTGGACACCTTCCGGGAAGCTGAGGCGGAGATACTGGCCAAAAACTCCCCTCTCCAGTCCGGTCTCCTCGGCGAGGCTATGGCCATGGTGATGACCATCGCCAAGGCGATGCAGGTGGAGCGGGCCGACGAAGGCTCGAAGGACGGCCTGCGCAAGCGGGCCACCTTAAGGGGGCTACCGACAACAGCCCAGGCTCCCTACGGCTACCGATGGAATGAGTCCCAGGACCGGCTCATTCCCACCGCTAACTGGGGAAACCGCCGGTTGATAGTGAGACTTTTCCTTGAGGGAGACACGATTCACGGCATCCGCCGCGAGCTCTACAGACGCGGCGTCCCCAGCCCAAAGGGCTTTGAGTGGTGGCGGGACCAGACCATCTGGCTTATCCTGGTGGATACCGTCAACTACGGTGAGTACCGGGCGCTGCGCCGGGAAGCCACTGAGCCGAAGGTGCGACGCGGCAAGCAGAGTGGTGCCCCCACCTACGGCAAGACCTCCTCAAGGAAGCTGGAAGGCATACCGCTGCCCAACATTGTGGTGGAGAGGCCCATCATCACCCGGGAGGAGTACGACCTGATTATGGCCCGCATGGCCCGCAACAAGGCCAATGCCAAACGCAACGGCAAGCACAACTTCCTGCTGAAAAGCATGATTCACTATGAGCTTGACGGTCGCCGTTATCATGGTCGCCATATCCGGGAGGGCATCTGGGCCTACGAGTACCCCGATAACGGCTTCAACAAGAAGAACCATCCCCGCCCCTATCTTAACGGTCCCTGGCTTGAAGCCTCGGTGGAGGCCATGGCGAGGAAGCTCCTCTCCGACGAGGCCGTGCTGGGCAGTGAGCTTGAGCGCTCGGAAGGGGTCATCCGGGAAAGCATCGCTAACCTCAGGAGTGAGCTCCGCAACCTGGAGCGGCGGGAGAACGCCAACGCCAATGCCGAGGCCCAGCTATTGCTCGATAAGAACCGCTACGGCAGCGGCATCTCCGACGAGGCCTTCCGCCGTGCCCTGGAGAGGCTCCAGATCGAGCGGGACCAGGTTGCCCGGCGGAAAGAGGAGGTCACCCGTGAGTTGAAGAAGCTGGAGGACTCGGCCACCTCGATGACCGGCCTCAGGCAGCTAAGGGCCAGCCTGGAGAAGCGGCTTGGCTCCAACGAGTTTGCCGACCGGCGCTTTGTCCTGGAGGCACTGGGCACCCGGGTCTGGGTCACCCAGGACGCTAAAGTCTTCGTGGAATTCACCGTCCCCAAGCACGTCGAAAATGCAATTGCTTCTAGCAGTCTCCTGA
>CAZHRO010000149.1:0-3208 GCA_964535045.1 uncultured Dehalococcoidales bacterium
CGCATGACAAGTTGATGAGAGCGATTGAGGGTATTGAACAGGAGCTTCAGGAGAGACTCAGCGAGCTTAAAGGGCAGGGTAAGCTTTTGGAGGCGGCGCGCCTTGAGGCACGCACCAACTATGATTTAGAGATGCTGAGGGAAGCCGGATACTGCGCCGGGGTGGAAAACTACTCACGCCACCTGTCGGGGCGTGCTCCGGGGAGCCCGCCGTGGACGCTGCTGGATTACTTTCCCGATGACTTCCTGATGATTATTGATGAGTCGCACATGACCCTGCCCCAGATTCGGGGTATGTATAATGGCGACCGCTCTCGTAAGGAAACGCTGGTAGAGTATGGCTTTCGTTTGCCCTCGGCTCTGGATAACCGCCCGCTTAATTTCACTGAGTTCAACCAGCACATTAGCCAGGTTATCTATACCTCGGCGACGCCGTCAGATTATGAGTATCAGCACAGCCAGCAGGTGGTGGAGCAGCTGGTCCGACCCACCGGTCTGCTTGAGCCTACGGTTGAGATTAAGCCGACCCGGGGGCAGATTGACGACCTTCTGGACCAGATTAAGAGCCGGGTCGAGCGGGGAGAACGCTGTCTGGTGACTACCCTAACTAAGCGGATGGCGGAGGAGTTGGCGGAGTATCTGGTGGAGATGGGGATAAAGACCCACTACCTTCATTCTGAGATTGATACCCTGGAGAGGGTGGATATTCTGCGCGCTCTCCGCCTGGGGGTGTATGACGTTGTCGTTGGGATAAACCTGCTTCGCGAGGGGCTTGACCTGCCTGAGGTGAGTCTGGTGGCGATTCTGGATGCCGATAAAGAGGGCTATCTCCGCTCCGCGGAAGCCCTGATTCAGACCATGGGGCGTGCCTCCCGCCACATTGACGGGCACGTTATTATGTATGCCGACACCACCACCAGTTCCATGGCGCGGGCGATAGCCGAGACGCAGCGCCGGCGCCGCATTCAGGAAGCTTACAATAGGAAGCATAATATTACTCCCCAGGGGATAAGAAAAGCGATTAGGGATATTACGGAGCGGGTGCACGCCGTCGCTGAGACGCGGGTAGCCTATGCGCCGACCGCGGTGGCTAAGGAGGATATGGCTCGGGTAATTAAAGAACTCGAGAAGCAGATGAAGACGGCGGCGCGGAACCTGGAGTTTGAGAAGGCGGCCTTGCTGCGCGACCGTATCATTGAGCTGCGGCAGGGGGTTGATTACATAGAGATAAGGAAATGAGCCGAGAAGGTATAGAGACGAGACAGGAACGCCGCGAGAGGAAGCTCGAGAAGAAGCGGAAGCGGGTGCCCAAGCACGGGAAGAACCTGGCGAAGGTATATGTGGACGCTATTCTGAAGAGGTTGAAAATGAGAAAGTGAAGAGTGTTTGGAGTCTATGGAGTAACGTTGAATCTGAATAGGGTTGCGAATGCTACCCTTTTGAAGGAGGAGCTTCTTGGGTTTCTGCCTGATTTCTTTTAGGTTAGCTTCGGCCTCCTTAATCTCTCGGCGAACATTCTTTCGCCTCCTCCAGAGGATTTGACGGGGAGTCTTACCGTCCTCACTGCTTTCGAGTGGAGGTTGCGTAAACCCGAACCCTCCTTAACCAGGAGTTTCTCCCTCCGCTTCGCCTTCTCCCTCAAGCTGCTCCATAATGCGCGCCGCCCGGGGGTAGCCGATGCGCAGCTTACGTTGCAGGAAAGACGTCGAGATGTGCTTGTGTTCCTGTAATAATTGTCGGGCGCTCTCCAGGAGCGGGTCTTGCGGGAAAGTGCCTCTGGAGGTGGTAGTGGCGGGTGCGGTGACCCCTTCGATCTTTAGGGGAGGCGTTTCTTCCTTCCTCTGGCTCCCCCAGAAGTAGACCAGCCTCTCGGTCTCGGCGTCAGAGACGTAGCACCCTTGAAGACGTTTAGGTTTCGCGGCCTCGGTGGGCATGTAGAGCATGTCGCCTCTGCCCAGCAGCTTTTCGGCCCCAACCATATCAAGGATGGTGCGTGAGTCTATTTGAGAGGTAACGGCAAAGCTGATGCGGGTGGGGAAGTTGGCCTTGATTAAGCCAGTGACCACGTCTACCGAGGGGCGCTGGGTGGCGACAACGAGATGGATGCCGGTAGCCCGCGCCAGCTGGGCCAGCCGGCAGAGGATGTGTTCAACTTCATCAAAGCCGGCCATCATCAGGTCAGCCAGTTCATCGATGACCAGTATCAGATAGGGAAGTCTATCTTCGCCCTCTCTATTTTTGTTGTAACTATCAATATTACGGGCGCTGGCCGCGGCTAACTTCTGATATCGTTTGTCCATTTCCTGATTGAGCCAGCGGAGTGTGCTCAGGGCTTTATTGGTATCGACAATAACCGGTACGGCTAGATGGGGGATGCTGTTAAACGGGGTGAGCTCAACCCGCTTGGGGTCAACCATGATGAAACGGACACTGCTGGGGGAGTTGTGTATTAGCAAGCAGCAGATAATCGAATTCAGGCAGACCGTTTTGCCGCTCCCGGTGGCTCCGGCGATGAGCAGGTGCGGCATTCTAACTAGGTCAGCCACCACGGCTTCCCCACCGGCTCCCTTCCCCAGCGCCAGGGCGAGTCGGGACTTAGCCGCCAGCTTCTGAAAGGCGCTGGTCTCGATTACGCCGCGGAGGTTAACCATGCCCAGGGTGGTATTGGGTACCTCAATGCCGACTACCGGTTTACCGGGCACGGGGGCTTCAATTCGGATGCTGGGGGCGGCCAGGGCCAGCGCCAGGTCGTTAGCCAGTGCCGTAATTTTATCTACCTTAACCCTGGTCTTGGAGACTTCTTCCAGTCTTATGGTAACATTACCGTCTTTATCCCGCTCCTTTATCTCCTTCATCCTCCTGTCCCAGCCCGGTTCCACCCCGAACTGGGTAACGGTTGGCCCGGCGTTTATCTGGACTACCTTAGCTTCAACACCATAGCTGGCGAGGGCTTCCTCGATAAGCCGGGCTCGCTGCAGGTTATCCGCCTGACCAAACTCAATTTCCTGAGGTGAATCCAGGATGTCAATCGGCGGTAGACGCCAGCCATCATCAGTAGTGAGCGACGGCGATTCGCCGTATTTTCTCCATACTTCCTGAGCTACCTGTCGTAGTTCTTCCCGCGTCGGGGTGGGGGTTAGTGGTGTGATTACGGCCTGCTTTTCTCTGGCTGTCGGTGGGGACAGGGGGGTTGAGGGAGTTGCGGGGGG
>CAZHRO010000150.1:0-3204 GCA_964535045.1 uncultured Dehalococcoidales bacterium
CGAAAAAGCTTACCCCGGAGATGAAGGAGAAGGCTGGGGTGTTCGTCTCCATTCACAAGCTCGGCGGATTGCGCGGCTGTATCGGCACCTTTGAACCCCAGGAGGGCAACGTGGCTGAGGAGACCATCGCCAACGCCGTAAGCTCGGCGACCCGAGACCCCCGCTTCCCCCCCATCACCCCCGGCGAGCTTAAAGACCTTGAATATAATGTTGATGTTCTCACCGAGCCGGAGCCGATAGAGAGTAAAGACCAGCTAGACCCAAAGAGATATGGAGTCATCGTGGAGTCCGGGTTCCGAAGGGGGCTTCTCCTTCCCGACCTCGAGGGGGTGGACACGGTGGACTACCAGATTGACATCTGCCGCCAGAAGGCAGGTATAATGTCCGATGAGCCGGTGAAGCTCTACCGCTTTGAGGTGAAGAGATATAAGTGACTAGCGGGGGTTTATTTGCATACCACAAAGGCAAATCTGCCTACTGTAGAGACCACGGGTAGCTGAAATGGCGAAGACAAGAGCCCTCCTCATAGAAGAGATTAAAAACCTCCAAAAGCAAATAGCCGACCAGGGTCAGCTGGCGACATGGTACCATACCATTTTTGAAAATACCGGAACCGCAACGGTAATCATAGAAGAGGATACCACCCTCTCCCGGGTAAATAGCCAGTTTGAAAAGCTCGCTGGCTACACAAGGGAGGAAATAGAAGGCAAGAAAAGCTGGACGGAATTTGTCCACCAGGATGACCTGCCCAGAATGAAGGAGCACCACCAGCTAAGGCGGCACGACCCCGATGCGGCTCCCCGTAACTACGAATTTCGCTTCGTTGACCGACAGGGCAATGTTAAAAACATCTTTCTAACCGTCAACATAATCCCGGGAACCAGAAGAAGCGTGGCATCACTTCACGACATCACCGGGCATAAGCAAGCCGAGAGAAGAATAAAGGACCTGTATTCATCGCTGGGCGCCATCCGCAGCGTTAACCAGCTCATTACCAGGGAGAAGAACCGCGATAGGCTACTTAAAGGCACCTGCAGACGGCTCACCAAAGCTATGGGCTATCACCGTGCCTGGCTGGCACTACTGGATGAGCAGGGAAAAGTGATGGACACCGTCCAAACCGGCTGGGGTAAGAATTTCCTGCCCCTGGCTGAGCGGCTTGAGCGCGGCGAGCTGAGCTACTGCATAAGGCGGGCGCTAGCTCAGCCTGAGCCCGTAGTAATCACAGACCCCGCCTCAACCTGTGATTGCCCGCTAGGCAGCAGGTATTCCGGTAGGGTAGCCGTAACGGCCCGGCTGGAACACGGGGAAAGAATATACGGCGTGCTGTCCCTCTGCACCCCGCCCAGCATCACTATGGACGAGGAACAGCGAATGCTACTGAGGGAGATATCAGGGGACATCGCCTTCGCCCTCCACGATATAGAACTGGAAGAAGAGCGCCGGCGGCTAGAGCAGGAGACAAAACAAGCGCGCGATTTTGCGGAAGCTATTGTGGCTACAATGCATGAGCCTCTAGTGATACTGGATGCCGAGCTAAAGGTAATCTCGGCAAACCGCTCCTTCTACCGCACCTTCAAAATGGCGCCCGAAGAGGTGGAGAATAGACTAATCTACGAGCTGGGCAACCGGCAGTGGGACATAGCCGAGTTGCGACAGCTTCTCGACAACGTTCTCCCCGCTAACACCTCCTTTGACAACCTCCTCATTGACCATGAGTTCCCCGCCATCGGGCAGCGGACAATGCGGCTCAATGCCTGTCAGCTCTACCGGGAAGGAAAAAAGACGCAGATGATACTCCTTGCCATCGAGGACGTCACCGAGCTTAAGCGGGCCGAGGAAAAACTTAAACAGAATTGTGAGAAGTTGCAGAGAACCCTGGAGGGAACCATAGGCGCCATAGCCGCGATAGTTGAGGTGAGGGACCCCTACACCGCCGGTCATCAGCGAAGGGTAACTCAGCTTGCCTGTGCCATAGCCAAAGAGATGGGGCTCTCACCAGAGCAGATTAGCGGAATCTATATGGCCGGACTTATCCATGACATCGGCAAGATATGTATACCGGCTGAAATTCTCAGCAAGCCCTCTAAGTTAACTGAAACCGAATTTACTATGATTAAGACCCACCCCCAGGTCGGCTACAATATACTGAGGACAGTAGAGTTTCCGTGGCCTGTTGCCCAGATTATCCTTCAGCACCACGAAAGGATGGATGGCTCCGGGTATCCACAAGGTCTCTCCGGGGAGGATATTCTCCTGGAAGCAAGAATCCTAGGGGTAGCTGATGTCGTTGAAGCGATGTCCTCTCACCGACCGTACCGACCGGCACTCGGTATAGATAAGGCTCTTCTTGAAATCCTGCACCACCAAGGGGGCCTCTATGACCCTGGTGTGGTGGACACGTGTTTGAGGCTTCTTGAGAGGGGACAGTTTAGGTTTAAGTAAGAAATCTATAGCCTTAAAGAGGGTGCCTTATGGACATGTTTGAACAGAAAGCCGACGAGATAAAACGTAAGGAGGCGCCGCTGGCCACCCGGATGCGCCCGACCACCTTCAGCGACTTCGTCGGGCAGGAGCACCTTATCGGACCGGGGCGGGTCTTGAGAAAGGCGATTGAGAGCGGTAAGGTTCCGTCCGTGATTCTCTGGGGTCCGCCCGGCAGCGGTAAAACCACCCTGGCCTACATCATTGCCGACGCTACCGAATCCCACTTCGAGGCGATAAGCGCCGTCAGCGCCGGCGTGGCTGACCTGCGCCGCATAATCGAGACAGCCAATGACCGCCGCAGAAACCTCCACCAGCAGACCATCCTCTTTATCGACGAGATCCACCGCTTTAACAAAGCCCAGCAGGACGCCGTCCTGCCCTATGTCGAGGACGGCACCATCGTCCTCATCGGCGCCACCACGGAAAACCCTTCCTTCGAGGTTGTCTCCCCGCTACTCTCGCGCTGCCAGGTTCTGGCACTAAATCCCCTCACCGATGATGAAATCCAGCTCATCATAGTGAGAGCCTTAAAGGACATGATACGCGGGCTGGGTGCCTTCAACGTGGAACTGGATGAAGACGCCCTGAAGCACCTGATTACCATGTCCAACAATGACGCCAGGGTTGCCTTAAACGCCCTGGAAATGGCCGCTCTGGCCACCCCCCCCGATACCGACGGCAAGCGTCGTATTTCCCTGGCGACCATCGAAGACGCCG
>CAZHRO010000151.1:0-3203 GCA_964535045.1 uncultured Dehalococcoidales bacterium
AGCCTCTGCCAATTTGTCCATCGGTTTTTCCCCCCTCGTTGACGGATTATTCCTAGCCTAATGGGTCAGCTTTTTTGAAATTGAGTACTTGACCTCCTTCGAGATTAGTTTGGTTATGAATGAGAGTAACAGAAAGTTCCTTTTTCAGACTGAAACCAGCGCTCTCTATCTCGCTCCCAGCCTCAGTTTCGATATGCTTTGGGTAAACGGAAAGGATTCCACCCGATTTAAGGATTCGGCCAATTTCGCGAAGCACGTCCTGCCTCTCAGCTACACTCGAGAAGCAGTAGCCGTGAAACACATCAAACAGAAGAACCGCGTCCATTGATCTGCTTTTTAGTTTGATTCGGGTTCCCCCGAGCGTATCCAATCTGGCTATATTGGCCAGTTTTTACGCCACCACTATCATGAGGTATCCTTACGATTTGACTTCAGCTACAAGCAGACTTTTGAACCTGTCCAGGGTAACTCTATAAGGTTCTATCGGAATGCCCATCCAGTCGGAGAATTCCAGGATCTTCTCAGGCTCACTTTCCATGACCCTGTCATAATAGCCTATCGCATCCAGCATGATGGCTCCCCCGCTGTGCTTCGGGAAATTCTCATTGGCCAGACCCTTATCCCAGCCCTGATATACATTGTGGCGGTATTTCATCCATCCCGGGGTCAGCCAGTAGATGTCCCTACCCTGAGCTATCTCCTCCCTCTCCTCAGCGCTGGCGAGCATATCAACACAGTGGGTCGCCTTTATTCTGGCAATCTTGATACCGGACTCCTCCTGCTCCCGGATTATGGTATCTATCTTGCGGTACGGATTGTCAGCATTTACGTAGCAGAACTTGCCACCATAGACCACAATGATGTTCGGGGCATAGGTCTTAGCCGTGCGTATTTGTCGTATTAGCTGGCTCTCGAGTTCTCGGGGTATTTCATGACGCCCGGGCTTTGTGTACAGGATCTTTCTGGCATCGAGAAAGCCGCTGTCTCTCAGGTAGTTCAGTTCCATATTCATCGTGCCGCAGGCAACAATGGCATAATCCCGGAAAGAAAGGCGATTTTCCATATCTTCACCTCTAACGCTTTTACCCTGCCATAGCCTTAATTATGGATTCATCACGATATGCTTTCTATCGGTCCCCTTGCTCTTTTCTTCTGCTATTCTGCTCATGTTATTACGGACGGCTTTAATCGCACTATCGAGAGCGTTTGTCCTCACCACTACGCAGACGAATTTTCTAAGCAGTCTCGGTAGGTTAGGCCCGAATTTTCTGCCAACTAAGACATCCACCCCTGCCAAAACTGAAGAGGTAGCCCTGGCTTTTTTAGGGTCACCATGCCTCATTGTTTCATCGCCCTTAAACCGTACATTCCTTCTCTGTTCAACGAGCTCTTCTTTACCATTAGTGAACTCGTAAACGTAGTAGTAGTCAGCCATACCTACGTGGTCGTTGGTGAGGTTCTTCCCATCGTCTGTGCCAAAAGCTATCAACAATTTCATGCTGTACCCCATTTCAGTGGATAGTTCTTCTCACCAGCCAGGATTGGAACTTCAAGACAATTCTCGGGGGGGACAAAGGGGCAGGTATAGGCTTCACTATATACGCACCAGGGATTGTAAGCCTGGTTAAAGTCCAGAATCCATTTCCTATCTTGAGTGCGACCCCTCCCTGGCTCAAGATCGAGGTTGGCTAAAGAATTCATCCCTAACCGGCTGTGAAGGCCAGTATTCGACTCATCGCTGTCAACCACCAATACCTTACTTTTTCTCAGTGCTATCTCTCTGGCCAAAAGAGCCACAACTGTACTCTTACCACATCCCCCTTTGCCACAGACCAATATTTTCATATAGTTCTCCCCACCGATTAGCGTTTTATCTCAAGACTTCCAGCCATTGAAGGACCTTGCTATCACGGTTTCTCTTCTTATCTTCCACGTCGACCTCGGCCGAAACCTCTACCCATACCCCGACCTCCACCTAGACCTCGGCCCGTGCCTCTGCCTCCACTTAATCCAGGCTGGTAAAACCCAGGGCCAGGACCAAATTGAGGCGTCGCTTGCTCAGGAACTCTGACTCCCATAATTTCACACACTTTAGCAGCCACCTCTGGCCCGCCACTAACACACCCGTAACATGGCGCCTTTCCATCAGCTACTGCTCTGGCAAATTCTCCACAAGTCTTATATCCACACCGCCGATCATCCAACTTGGGCAGAACTTCGTATATTTCCCTTACCTTTTCCTTACTACTCATTGTTACCCTTCTTCCTTAATTAGTCTAATGCACATCCTTCCCTGGAGAGTGCGACCAATTTCCAAGCGATACTCTCGCAAAGCACGGTTACGTCATACGTAGAGAGATAGTCAGAGATAGCAGCATCAAACAACATACTCCCCTGCGGGGGAAACTCCTCGTCACCCTGCCACAGGATTATGGTTATGGGGACTCGACTGAAGGCACTAATGGCTACTGCTATATCACCGTAGGTAGCCCTGTGACCGTCCAGTTTGCTGGCAGCACCTATTAACAGATGGGGTTGTCCGCGAAAGTGTTCTACGAGAGGCTCTATTGCCCTCTTGGAAAATGTCCGAAAATAGTTACCGCCTCCTGGAAGTTCTTTGAAACCGATTAATTTATCGGTTACGGGAGTGCCCTTCGCTGAGAGTAAATAATGCAAAATCACAACCTTATCCCTTATCGGAGCCTCCTCTTGGCTATCCGTCGGTAAAATCTCAATATTGGGCATGGTAACCCGATATGACTGGTTTAGATATTCAATGACGATTTCTTCCTGAGAACCTCTTACCAAGTATCTAGCACCGCTCTTGAGGCATAGCTGCTCTATGTCCTTAATCTCGGTTAGCTGCTTGCGAGCCAACTCGTATGCTGGCTCCAGGTCATAGCCATCGTAACTACTTTGCGTAGGCAATATCCTCTCTCTCCTGGTTTGATTATTACCATTACCTGGGCAGTTGCGTTAGTACCTGAGACAGCTGTTCGTTGGCCTTTTCCAACCCTTGTGCTGCCTGTAATGCGCCATTATAGATTGGTTTGCCCTTCAGGTTATTAGATTTCTCCACCCAATTGTTGAATCTCTCGGCGTGCCTTTTGTTATGCTCAACCCAAGAGGTTAAAAGCACCTTGAGCCTTCCCGTTTCATCAACCGGAAACCTCTTGAGGATATCTTCAACCATCGTCCGAATT
>CAZHRO010000152.1:0-3175 GCA_964535045.1 uncultured Dehalococcoidales bacterium
GATCTATGAAGGTGGTTATATTGCTGTCCCGGATGGCCGGCCAGGCCCGCCTGAAGCCAGTCTCAATAGCGGCAACGAGCGTCCGCCCCAGACGCAACTCCTCCTTCATACGCTCAAAGATGAGGATGTTGGCATCGACCGCCATACCTATTGAAAGGACAAAGCCACCGATACCAGACAGGGTCAGAGTGACCGGTACTAACTTGAATATTGCCAGCACTGAGAAGGCGTAGAACATCAGAGCGGCGCTGGCCAGGGCTCCCGACAGGCGGTAATAGACCATCATAAATACCAGTACCAGAATCAGCCCGATTAAGCCTGCCCTAAAGCTCATGCCGATAAAGTTCGACCCTAGAATGGGGGACACTGTCTGCTCGTAAATGGAGGTAAGCGGTACCGGGATGCGCCCGGCATTAAGCAATTTGGATAGCTCGGTGGCCTCGCCGGGACTCAGCCCTTCGATTATGCCCCTATCGGTAATTACGCTGCGGATAACGGGGGCGATAGGAATACCATCATCCCCCCGCAGCGGTTCGTCACCGAGAAAGATGCCCAGCTGCTGATCCAGGAGTCGCTTGGTAATTTGCTCAAAGAGCTTGCTCCCGGTTTCGTTCCACTCAAAGGCCAGTGTTACCTGCCCGTAATTATTGGTTGTGATGTAGGTATTCTCCTTGAAGTAAGCACTGGTCAGGGCTATTTCCTCACCGTTTAATTCCCCCGTAGCCGGCTTCCACCTGCCCAGCTCGTCCTCCCACCTGGCCTCTTCTTCGTCGGCGGCCCTTTCGCCAAACTCAAGCAGCGCTGTCTGTCCGATAAGCTTCTTTGCCTTCTCTATTTCCTGGATACCGGGTAGCTCAACCGCAATGCGGTCCTCCCCCAGCCTCTGAATTACCGGCTCGGTCACCCCCAGAACATTAATCCGCTTTTCAATAACGGCGATGGCTCCGTCGAGGGCTTCGGCTTCCTTACCGGGTTCTACCGCAGATAAATTAGCCCGATACACGAGATGGGTACCACCCTGAAGGTCAAGTCCCAGCGTTAATCCTTTACCGCCCAGCACACCCTTACCAAAGGGGATGACTATGAGCAAAGCCAGAACGAAGATAATAATTATTATGAGAAAAGGTATTCTATTTCTTCTGGTCATATCTTTCGTCTTTAGCTCCTAGGCGCTGACCAATATAAGCGAGTGCCTCCTCCCTGGTACTCAGCTCGCCCGCAGCCCGGGCTTCACGCACGGCCTCCAGCAGCTCGCCCACTTTAGGGCCGGGCTTAAGGCCGAAGGCTTTAATCAGGTCGTGTCCGCTGATCAGCTTGGGAGGTGCACTCAAGCTTCGCTCTTCGAAGCGCCTGGCCAGAACATAATCTACCAGCCGGGTATGCTCCTGCCAGTTAGCTAGCTTAAGGCGGGGGCCTCTGGTGGCTAAATGGTCAGCCAGGCTTAAGAACAGTATATCAATACCCGCCTCAGCGGTGTCGCGAAAGTAGCGGTAGATGGCACGCGGCGACGGAAGCTCATTCTGGCTCATCTGAGTTGGCCTTAAATGGTATTCTACCATAGTTGCTACCAATTTTCTCTCCCGGCTGGTAAATCTCAGCCTCTCCAGGATACCGGCGGTTATTGCTGCCCCCTGTTTGGCGTGTCCCAGAAAACGGACTCGACCGTTAGGCTCAATGGTTTTCGTCTGTGGTTTAGCCAGGTCATGAAAAAGTGCGGCTGCTTTGAGCAAAACCCGTCTCGTGCTGGCACTGCTCACTTTGCGTTTAAAATGCTCGTCGAGCTCACCTGACCACGGGATGGCTGCCGTGACCTCAGCGTTAGCATATTCCCAACCTCCCCTGCGAAGCAGGAAATCAACCGCAGCCACCGTCATCAGGGAGTGGTCAAAAACGTTCCAGAAGTGTTCTTTGGGCTGCTCGACCCCTTTTTCCTGAGCCAGCTCCGGGATTATGGATGTCAGTAAGCCCAGCTTATCAAGATGGAACCAGAGCCCTTCCGCCTGGGGAATCGCGAGGAGGCGGAGTAGCTCCTCCCTCACCCGCTCCCCGGCGACCCCTGCTACCAGGGAAGAATAGTGCCTAATTAGAGCCTCGGTCTCGCCATCAAGGCTGAAACCCAGTTCGTAGGCAAGACGCACCCCCCTTAATAGTCTTACCGGGTCTGAAGGGAGAGCCGTCCGGGAAACCACCCTGATTACACCCTGACGAAGGTCATCGAGGCCACCAAAGGGGTCTCTGATTCGGGTGTCGGGGTCCCCCGCGGCTAAACGACCAAGTTCAATAGCCATGGCATCTATGGTGAAATCGCGCTGAGCCAGGTCCTGTTCAATGCTCCCGCTAAATGAAGAGAAGTCAATCTCCCACTGCCTGCCAGCTCCGGTCGCTTCCCTATCAGCTAGAATCACCCTGCCTATCCCGTTCACCTTATCCAGCAGGACATATTTACCACCGAAGGCACTGGCTACGTTAGAGGCTATCCTCAGCGGGTCACCGGCTACGGCGATATCAATATCGGCGGTCTCTCTATCAAGGAGTGCATCGCGAACAAAACCACCGACAACATAGGCCTGAATACGCTCTCCGGCGAGGTATTTGTCCAGCCTGGTGAGTAATAACGAAACATCCGGCTTAATCAGCCGGTTGGATAAACCCCCGGAGGATCTTTCAAGAACGCTCATCTGGTCACTCGTATTTTCGACCTTAATCTCAGCTAGAAAGTGCATTCCTGTAAAATAACTGGGATAAACCCTGCGCCGTTCTCACTCCCTATCCACGTTCAAGAATAAACTATACTATACAAACCCCACCCTTAGCAAGGAATATTGAGCTCCTCAATACGGCTACTCAGAGGAAAAGTCATAAAGAGGGAGTAGAAATCATGACTTGTCTACCCTGATTTCGGCTCTTGGCGTTTGAGCTTAGAGATGATTAAGCTCACCAAAACTCACACCCTGATTTCTTGACAAATGGCGAAATAGATGCTATAAGAGTGTCAGCAGTCATCAGGGGGTGGTAAATATGATAGTCAAAACAAGAATTTTTGAGCTAGGTAATGGCAACTACAGGAACCTGTCTGAGCTGGCCCATGCTATGGGAATATCAGTAAGCCAGATTTATCGAATCCGTCAGGGCAAGCGTAATATAAATCAGAAATTTATCATCGGCGCCATAAGAG
>CAZHRO010000153.1:0-3173 GCA_964535045.1 uncultured Dehalococcoidales bacterium
GTGGCCCCCCTGGTGACCTCTATGTTTCTTTAACCGTGAAGCCACACGAGCTTTTCATCCGGGACGGCGACGACATCATTTATGAGCTACCAGTCAACTTCGCTCAGGCAGCCCTGGGAGCGGAAATTGAGGTGCCCACTCTGGATGGCCCAACCAAATTCAAGCTGCCCCCCAGCAGCCAGACCGGCGAAGTCTTCAAACTCAAGAACAGGGGTGTTCCCCACCTCCGGGGCAGGGGGCGCGGCGACCAGTTCGTTAGGCTGCGCGTGGTGACCCCTAAGTCATTAACCAAGGAGCAGCGCCGACTCTTTGAGGAGCTGGCCGAGGCTCTAAATCAATCCTCAAAGAATAGATAAAGACCTCTAGCCCACGGCGCACAAGAACTCCTTTGAGCGCGTTATCACTACCCAGCAACCGGCTAAACCTCAGTCGTTTTTGCCCCGTTTAGCAAAGTCAGAAAACTCCCAGTTCTGCCCGGCTAGCTCGTGACTGGCCCCGGCCGAGGTAATCTCAGCTACTATCTCACGCGGGTCGGCACCTTCAAACAGAACCTGGTAGATCTTTTCTGTAACCGGCATCCCCAGCCCGTACTGCTGGGCCAGACTGTGGGCGGCAACTGTAGTATGCACCCCCTCAGCAATACCGGTCATAGAAGCCGTTATCTCCTCCAGGGGATGCCCCTTGGCTAATTCCACCCCCAGATAGTGATTACGGCTTAGCGGGCTGGCACAGGTGGCTATGGTATCCCCCAGGCCAGCTAGACCGGTAAAAGTGAGCGGATTTGCTCCCATAGTCACTCCCAGAGCCGTAATCTCAATTAAACCGCGGGTAATAAAGGCAGCCTTGGTATTATCGCCAAAACCAAGCCCATCAACCACGCCGGCACCCAGCGCGATGATATTCTTTAATGCCCCTCCCAGCTCGACTCCAATGACATCGGTATTGGTATACACACAGAATCCCTCTGAGGAGAGCAGTCTCTGAGCTCTTTCGGCTACAGACTGGCTCCCGGCGGCTACTACCGTAGCCGCCGGTAAATCCTGCATGATTTCGCGGGATAGATTGGGGCCGGAAAGAACGCAGATGTTAGCCTGAAAATCAGGCGCTATCTCCTCAGCAATTATCTGCGACATACGCTTATTGCTGCCTAACTCCAGGCCTTTGGCGGCGCTTATTATCAGCATTGACTCATTGAGGTAATCACGGACCAACCTGATATTACGCCGCACTGTCTGGGACGGCACGGCCAGAATTACTGCCTGAGCATCAGCTGAGGCTTCACCTAGGGAGCTGGTGACGGACAATTGAGGGGGGGAGGCAGCGAGAACCGGGTCTCCACTGGAGCTGCTGCCTCTCAATTCAGCGGCTTCCGTCTCGGTCCGGGCCCATAGAAAAACCTCCCGCCCTCTTCGCGCTAGAACTACCCCGAGGGTCTTACCCCAGCTGGTGGTGCCAATAACGACTATCTTGGACATAGATGCTTCGCTATCCTTGATGCTTTAGACTCTTTAGGACTAACTAAAGAAGGTGCTAGCTTCTTAGCTTGGCCTTTTCACCCAGCTTGCGCTCCGTACCGGACAGCAGCCGGCTGATATTTTCACGATGCATGATGAGAATTACTACGGTGCCCGCTAGAGCGTAAATCAGATACTCAATCGGAAACCGATGGAATATCGTGAGGGGTACCAGCACGGCGTAGGTGCTTACCGCGGCGGCAATGGATGCTAAAGAAACAAATTTGGTTAAACCAGCTCCGATAATAAAAATCTCGCCGCCAAAAAGGGCTACCGGCGGGATTAAAGCAGCCAGACCGCCAAAGAAGGTGGCTACTCCCCGGCCACCACCACGAAACTTAAGAAATATCGAGCGGCTGTGTCCTGCCATCGCCGCCAGAGCCGCAATTATCTGGGCAACCGGAACACCCCAGTGAAAGTCGCCCACCACGAGATAGCCCCGGCCGAATACCAAACCAGCAATCAGTACCGCCGCCGCTCCCTTCATTAAGTCCAGAATAAAAACAAGCGCCGCCGCTTTGCCACCCGCCGTCCTGAGCACATTGGTCGTCCCCATCTTGCCGCTACCATAACCCCTGACATCTACACCGGCCATCCGCCGACTAACTATTACCCCAAAGGGAATGGAACCCAGAAGGTAACCAATTACCCCGACAAGAATAAACTTAGTAATCATCACGGCTCCCCCTTGTCTTAAAGACAAAACGGATTGGTGTGCCGGCAAAACCAAATACCTGACGCAGCCGATTCTCAAGATAACGCTGATAGGAAAAATGCATTAGCTCTGGGTAATTGACAAAAAAAACAAAGGTTGGCGGGTTTACTCCAGCCTGAGTCGCATAGAGAATCTTGAGCTGGCGCTTACCTTTACGGGGCAAGCTGTGAGCGGCTACTGCTTGCTGAACAACACTATTAACCGCGGCAGTATTAAGCCGCTTTAGCCTCTCCCGGTATACCTGACGCACCTGAGGCATTATCTTATCCACTCCCCGCCTGAACTTAGCTGAAATATAGAGGACTGGCGCGTAGGTCATAAACCTGAATTGGCTTCTCATATACCGGTTAGCCTCAGCTATACTCTCAGCCTTAACCAAGTCCCACTTATTGACTATTATTACAATCCCCTTCCCCGCCTGCTTAACATAGCCCGCAATATGCACATCCTGAGCGGTGACTGTCTCCTCTGCATCCAGCACCAGAAGAGCAATATCAGCTCGCTCGATAGCCCTGAGGGCTCGGATAACGCTGTACCTGCCCACACCACCACCGATCCGCCCCCGCCGCCTGATACCGGCAGTATCAATAAGTAACACACTTTCACTCTCAAAGTCAACCAGGGTATCAACGGCATCACGAGTGGTGCCGGGAATATCATCAACAATCGCCCGCTCCTCACCCAGGAGGGCATTTAGCAGCGTTGATTTGCCCACATTTGGTCTCCCCACGATCGCCACCTTAATCGCCTCTGGCTCAGCCTCAGTTGGAGGCGGTGCCGGTAGAAGAGAAGTCACCCGCTCTAAGAGTTCAGGGATGCCCCGGCTGTGATAGGCACTAATCGCCAGCGGTTCACCCAGACCCAATTCATAAAACTCCACCACCCCGCTCTCATATTTGATACTATCTACCTTGTTCGCCGCCAGCACGATGGGCTTACCTATC
>CAZHRO010000154.1:0-3169 GCA_964535045.1 uncultured Dehalococcoidales bacterium
TCGGAGACGCTGACAATTATCGGCAGGCTCATTAGTGAGAGCATGATGCCGGCGGTAAGCCCGCAGAGCCCGGTATTCAGGTTAAAGGCGCTCTGCACCAGCGGGGAAAGGAGCATCAGTCCAATGAAGCCCATTACCACCGATGGAATTCCCGCCAGCAGCTCCACGATGGGTTTTACTGTTTCTCTTACCTTGTCTGGGGCAACCTCAGCCAGATAGGCGGCACAGCCAATTCCGATGGGCACAGCTATTGCGGTGGCGACGATAGTTACCCATAATGTGGCGACAAAGAAGGGCATGATGCCAAAGGTTGGTGGCTCGGAGACCGGGTACCACTTGGTGCCGAAGAAGAATTCCCAAGGGGGAGTATGAAGGAAAATAGGCATACCCTCTTTAATCAGAAGGGCGATAATGCCTAATAGTACGATTACAGCCAGTAAGCCAGAGAGGGAAATCCAACTCTCAATAAACTTCTCACCCAAACGCCACCGCCGCCGCAGTCTCCTCTCGAGACTAGCTTTAGCGGTGGCAGAAGAAACAATGTCTTGTGGCATATTTTTACCTGACTATTGCAGGGGCACGTAGCCTACCGCAGTCACCTTGGCTTGACCCTCAGCCGATAGGCAGTAGTCAATGAAAGCCTTGATGACGCCAGTCGGCTCACCGTTGGTATAGTACAGAAGTGGTCGAGCAATGGGATAGGTGCCATCCAGAGCTGTTTTCACACTGGGGAGAACGGCCGGGTCATCGGCGGTCTTCTTGATTGCCAGCGGCTTCACTTCCTCGGTGACATAGCCAAGACCGGGGTAGAAGATGGCATTGGCATTCTTGGCCACTTCCGAAACGCCTTCTTCAGTGGAGGGCAGGAACAGCACCTTGGGACCATACTCCAGGCTTTTGTCTTCCGTGGGCAGACCCTTCATCTGCACCACGTGTTCCTTGAAGAAGACGTGGGTGCCCGAGTTTGTGTCCCGGGATAGCGCCACTATTGGCGCATCGTTGCCGTCAACCTCTTTCCAGTTAGTTATCTTGCCCGTGTAGATGGCGGAGAGCTGGGCTATCGTCAGCTCTGATACCGGATTTGAGGGGTGCACTACTACAGATAGGGCATCAGTGGCTACCTGAATCTCGTAAGGCTCCACTCCGTTGGCTCTGGCCTCGTCAATCTCCTTCTGTTTCATCTTGCGCGAAGCTTGAGCAATATCGGTGGTGCCATTGATGAGAGCGGCAATACCGACCCCTGAACCCGGGCCGCTGACCGCAATGCTCACCTTGGGATGCATTTTCATGAATTCTTCAGCCCATACTGTGGTGAGAGGAGTTACCGTATTCGACCCGATAACCTTGAAAGAGCCCGACAGCTCGCTGCCGCCTCCAGTGTTACCGCCACTGCTACAACCAACCAGTGCCGTTACCAGACTGGCAAGAAGTATGACAGTCATTGCCAGCCAGCCCAGTCTTACTTTTTTATTCTTGGATATCAATTTGTAAACCTCCTCAAACGTTAATCGACCAGTATTATCTCTTCTGTCGGGCGGGCTGCGAGAGTTAACTCGGTTAACCTTCATCAAGTTCTCTAACCAGTGCCTCCACCTTGGCCCTTATCTGGTCTCTTATCTGCCTTACTTTCTCTATCGGTTTTCCTTCCGGGTCCTCAAGCTGCCAGTCCTCCGTGGGAACGAAACTGGCCGGACACACCTCCTCTACACTGCAGCCCATGGTTATAACCCGCTGAGCGTCCTCCAGCATCTCAAGGGTAAGCAGCTTTGGCTTCTGATTTCTGATGTCCATGCCTGCTTCCCGCATTGCTCTTATCACTGTAGGATTAACCTGTGGCGCCGGCCTGGTTCCCGCCGAGATAGCCCCTTTCGCCATTTGGTTGAAGAAGACTTCCGCCATCTGGCTCCGGCCTGAATTGTGGACGCAGACAAACAATATCCTTTTCATTGAGTTGCCAAAAGAAAAAGCCTTAAACCCGCTGTCCTGTTCATCTACTATCAGTGTAATAGATGAAGTTTAAGGACGGTTTAAGGCTTTGTTAAGGCTTTGTTAAATTTTAAGACTCTTTACTTAGAACCCACCCGGAGAGGCAGGCTGAAAGTGAAGGTTGAGCCCTTTCCTTCCTCACTTTCCGCCCAGATATTGCCGCCGTGGGCCTCAACTATATGTTTGGCAATGGCAAGTCCCATGCCAGTGCCCCCTCTTGACCGGGCCCTATCCGCCTTGTAGAAGCGCTCGAATATGCGGGGTAAATCATCCTTGGCAATACCTATTCCGGTATCAGTTATATCTACAGCAACTGACTCATCAAGTCTTCTTGTAGTAACCGTTATCCTTCCGCCAGGATGCGTAAACTTAATGGCATTGTGAATGATATTGACGATTACTTGTCGTATTCTCTCCTTGTCTGCATGGACTGAGGGTAAATCGGCGGCGGGTTCTTTCGAAATAGAGAGATGCTGTCTTTCTGCTTGAGGTCTAAGTTGGGTAACGACCTCGTCTATTAGCAGGTTGAGATCCAACGGTTCCAGCTTGAGGTGAGCCTTACCAGTCTCAATGCGTGACAGTTCGGTGAGTTCGGCTACCATATGGGTTAGCCGGTCGACTTCGCCCTCAATCCTAACCAAGAAGTCCTTTGCTATCTCTTTATCATTAACGGCACCATCACGCAGGGTTTCAACCATTGCCTTAATTCCAGCCAAGGGTGTCCTGAACTCATGCGAAATGTTTCCAACTAGCTCCCGCCGCATTGTCTGCAAGTCTCTCAGCTCGGTAAGGTCTTGAAAGAGGAGCAGAGTTCCGCCCAGCTTACCGCCGGTAATGGGAACGGCAATGACCCTGAGGAATCGTTCCGACGAGCTTGATTCAAACTGAGCGACTTGCTCCTGGCTATTCTCGAGGCAGGACTTTAATACCTCGCTTACATCGTGGTCTCGCACTGCTTCTATGAGAGGTCTGCCTACTGCACCCTCGCTCCTGATTTGGAAGATCTTCTCGGTCGCCCTATTGACCAGCACAATCTTTCCTTCTGTGTCTGTCATTATGACTCCATCAGCCATGTTATCGAGGATGCTTGCCAGTCTGGACCTATCTTCTGAGATTGTTTCCACCATCTCTTTTAACTTTAGGGACATCTGATTGAAAGCACGGGCAAGTTCCCCTGCCTCGT
>CAZHRO010000155.1:0-3158 GCA_964535045.1 uncultured Dehalococcoidales bacterium
AGAGTTATTCTTGTTGACGGAGCTGTCCGCAGTAACTATATCTTGTATTGGGAGAGACTGGGGGTTTTCTATTATTCGAAAATGTGTTATAATTGGGAAGCGGAAAAGCCTTCTGGTAGTTAGAGCGAGGTGGCACCACCCGTTCCCATCCCGAACACGGAAGTGAAACGCCTCAGCGCAGACGATACTGAAGGGGCAACCCTTTGTGGAAAATATGCCACTGCCAGGAGGCTTTATTAGTACAGTAATTAAAGCCACAGGTAATTTCTATTCTTTCTTTGACCTTTTATCATCGGGTGTTTTATAATCTAGGTGACAATGTTTCTGGCAGTTAGACTTAAGCCTTGGAGCAGAAATGGCTAGCCGATTTGAAAAATTTTCAGAGCGAGCCCGCAGAGTTCTTACTCTAGCCCAGGAGGAGGCACAAAAGCTCAACCACAGCTATATTGGTACCGAGCATATTTTGCTTGGCTTGGTGCGGGAAGAAGAAGGTGTCGCCGTTAAGGTTCTGACTAACCTGGGCGCTGGCCTGAGTAAGATACGGGCTTCGGTGGAGTTTGTTATTGGACGCGGTGAAAAACCCGGCACCAGTGAAACCGGACTTACCCCCAGAGCCAGACGAGTCATCGAACTAGCCATCGATGAGGCACGCTATCTGGGCCATAATTATATCGGCACCGAGCACCTCCTGCTGGGGTTATTGCGCGAAGGAGAAGGCATCGCCGCGGGTGTACTGGATAGCTTTGGCATTACCCTGGAGCGGGCGCGCGCTGAAACCGAACGTGCCCTGAGTAGCAGCACTCCTAAGTCTCGACCAGCCCGCGCCACAAGTCGTACCCCGGCTTTAGACCAGCTGGGTATTAACCTGACCGAGGCAGCCCGGGTAGGTAAACTCGACCCCGTTATCGGACGACACAAGGAGATTGAGCGAGTAATCCAGATTCTCAGCCGCCGCACCAAGAACAACCCAGCTCTCATTGGCGAGCCCGGGGTAGGTAAAACAGCAATTGTTGAGGGACTGGCTCATCGGATTGTAGCTGGCGATGTGCCGGAGACTCTAGAGGGTAAGCGGCTGATTGCCCTGGATATGGGCGCCGTGGTTGCCGGAACCAAATACCGGGGTGAATTTGAAGAAAGACTGAGGAAGATTATCGAGGAGATAAAGACTGCCGGAAACTGTATTCTCTTCGTTGATGAGTTTCATACCATGGTCGGGGCAGGGGCTGCTGAGGGTGCGGTAGACGCCTCCAATCTGCTAAAACCAGCATTGGCTCGAGGGGAATTGCAGTGTATCGGTGCCACTACTCTCGATGACTATCGCAAGTACGTTGAGCGGGATGCGGCACTCGAGCGCCGCTTTCAGCCGGTCCTGGTAGAGGAACCCTCAGTTGAGGAAGCCCTGGAGATTCTGAGAGGCATCAAGGAGCGCTACGAAGAGCATCATCAGCTAACGATAACTGACGAAGCTCTCCACTCAGCGGTGACTCTGGCGGCACGGTACATACCCGACCGTTTCCTGCCGGACAAAGCTATTGACCTGGTCGATGAAGCCGCCTCGAGAGTGAGAATCAAACATAGAACCGTCCCGATGACCCTGAAGGATGCTCGACGCCTTGAAGACAGTATACGCCGGGACAAGGATGCTGCCCTGGCGACTCAACAGTACGACTATGCTGCTGAGCTGCGCCAGCGGGAGCTTCAGATTCAGGAAAAGATAAAGGAGATGGAATCTGAATGGCACGCTGAACAGGAACAGCATAAAGCCGGGGTAAGCGCGGAGGACATCGCCGAAGTGCTGAGTATGTGGACCGGCATTCCCGTAGTCCAGCTGGCTGAAGATGAAACCGAGCGCCTGCTTCAGATGGAAGAGGCACTGCATCGCCGTATTATCGGTCAGGATGAGGCGGTCACCACCATAGCTAAAGCAGTGAGAAGGGCCCGGTCCGGTCTTAAAGACCCCCGCCGGCCAATAGGCAATTTTATCTTTCTTGGTCCGACTGGCGTCGGTAAAACAGAGCTGGTTCGGGCACTTGCCGAGTTCATGTTTGGCAGTGAGGAAACCCTGATCAGACTCGATATGTCTGAGTTCATGGAGAAATTCGCGGTGTCCCGGCTGGTCGGGGCACCACCGGGGTATGTTGGCTATGATGAAGGCGGACAGTTAACTGAGGCCGTCAGGCGCAAGTCTTACTGCTGCATCCTCCTTGATGAGATTGAGAAAGCCCACCCCGACGTCTTTAACATCCTGCTCCAGATATTTGATGATGGCCACCTTACCGACGCTAAAGGGCGCCGTGTTGACTTCCGCAACAGCATCATTGTTATGACCAGTAACATCGGTGCCGAGCTTATCCGTAAAGGCTCTGTCATGGGCTTTGACGTTGGTAGCGGCAAGGCAAAAACCCAGCAGTCATACGAGCGAATGAAGGAAAAGTTACTTGGCGAGCTAAAGAAGGCCTTCCGTCCTGAGTTTCTCAACCGGATTGATGCCACCGTCGTCTTTCACCCGCTGGACAAAGAACATATCAGGAAGATAGTTGACCTGATGCTTAATATCGTGAATGAGCGGCTGATGGAGAAGGGCATGAAGCTAGAGGTAACCGATGCCGCCAAGGACTTCCTCGGTGAGAAGGGCTATGATGAGGTCTTTGGAGCTCGGCCCCTGCGCCGGGTAATTCAGGATATGGTTGAGGACAGGCTCTCCGAAGGTATACTCGGCGGTAAATTCCATCAGGGAGACGCCCTGGTAGTTGACCTGAAAGAGGGAGAGATTGTCATTCATCCCCAAGCCATAGGTGCCTTACCCGGAGAGGAGAAAACCGAGTTATCAAGTACCAGTTAGATTGTCGGCACTTGCTGGAACCTAAGTAAGGGGGGCATAAGCTACCTTTCAGCCTGAAAGATATTCTAAGGCTTGCCTACCGTGTTGCCGGGTGGAGACTTTGGGGAAAGACAGGTAGTCCACCCTTTAATTTTATCCAAGAGGAGCTTAAAGCATGGGCGTAGACTGGGCAGAGGCCCTTCGAATTGGCGGTACCGGTTTTGGTACCGTATTCTTGGTATTAATTATCCTAGCCGCAGCCATATCACTAACCGGACTGGTGGTTAGAAGAGCTAGCCGCCGCCAAGATAGCATTCAAAAGGAGGGATAGAGTTGC
>CAZHRO010000156.1:0-3131 GCA_964535045.1 uncultured Dehalococcoidales bacterium
CTGTCCTGGGTTTCCTTATCTAGTTCGACAAAAAAGGCGCTGTAGCCTCCGGTTCTGACTATCAGGTCTCGATATTCTTCAGGATGTAACTGGGCTGCCTTCAAAGCCTCATTACTGACTACGGTGTACTGGATACTCTGGCCTTTGAGGAGAATATAGGTCCTGACCAGGTCAGCCCACTTGCTCAGCTCTCTTTCGCCGGCTACCGCAGCCGTGGTGAATTTACAGTTAAAGGCAATGCCGTTTGTTGTTCGCCAGGTATCAATCTTAGCCCCCGACTTGTGCAGTCTTGTCGGGCCTTCAAGGTCAACCCCGGGAGATGGACTCATGGCATCGGATAGTGGTGCCTGAGCCTCTCTTCCGTCCGGGGTCGCCCAGGTCTCGCTCCCGATGAAAACGTAGGTGGTCATGGAAAAGAAGCCGCCAACAAATATGCCACCCTTGGATGTCCGGTGTTTCTCGTATTCGTCCATCCAGGCACTGGACATTCTTACCGCCCATTTGTCAGCGTAGTCATCATCATTACCGTACTTCGGAGCCTTGAGGCATTTCTGTCTGATTTCTTCATAGCCCACCCAGTTTTTGTCTAAGGCCTTGATTAGCTCGTCCATGGTAAGCTCTTTTCGGTCATAGACCAGCCTCTCAATAGCGGTCAGTGAGTCCGCTGCTGTGCCAAGCCCAACGGCAATAGCCCCTGTCCAGTTATACTTACAGCCGCCGTTGCTGTAGTCTATACCCTTCTGGCGTGGTCCGGGATGCAAGATGTCAAGTACCGGTGAGGGGTGATAGTTACTGAAGGCCCAGTCCATCAGGTTGTTGTAGATGCAGTTGACATAAACTGCATACTCCAGCTGCCGCTTAACGGCGTTAAAGAATTCATCCATAGACCTAAAGCTTCTCGGGTCCCCGGTCTTCGGTCCGCTTTGCTTACCGCTCAGCCTGTCGACGCCGTCGTAGAGGACGAATTCAACCATCTTGGCCAGGTTAAACCAGCCGGCATTGGAGCGGGGGTTGGTATCGGCGCCACAGGTATTAGGATCGGTTACGTTCTCCTGACAGCCGATATCGGCATAGTTTCTGGCCTCAGTTAGGCTAACACCGCGGCCCATTAGCGACGGGGTGATGGCTTCGTCATTAAGAATGTGAGGGATTCCGGTACCGAGGCGTATTACCTCAAGCGTTGCCTTGAGGATGTCGTCGGGAGTATTCTTATGCATTCTGAAGGAAAGCACCGGTTCGTCCAGGTGGCAGTGGGCATGAGCTTCCAGCAGCATAAACGATAGCTCGTTGGTAGCATCCTGTCCGCTGGAGTCGACCCCGCCATAGGTTACCTTATCGTTGGTGCGTACTGAGACAATCCTGCGGGCACCACGGTACTCAAGGAGGTACAGCCGCTGTCTGATTTTGATAAAGAGGCATTCGAGTAGCTCTTGGGCGCGTTTCTCGGTTAGCCGACCGGTTTCCAGGTCTTTTTTGAGGTAGGGGTACATGTACTGGTCAAATCTACCGGCTGAGTGAGAGACACCGCCATCACAGAGGTTGATTGCCATGTGTAGGAAGTGCCAGCATTGTATCGCCTCCCACCAGGACTCAGCCGGGTATTCGGGCACCCGGCGGCAAACCCGGGCCATTTCCTCAAATTCGGCTTGCCTCTTTGGGTCAGACTCCTTCTGAGCCATCTCACCAGCCAGGTTAGCACAGCGATTGGCATAGGTGATGATAGCATCAGCCGTAATCAGCAGGGCTTTATAGACGTTTTTTCGGTCAAACTCGTAGTTAGAGGGAATGTCAGAGGCATCAATCTTATCCATCTCCCCCCGGATTTCTTCCTTGAGCCCTTTAAGCCCCTTATGGAGAACACTGGCATAGTCAGCTACAGTATGGTTTATGGCAAAGCCAACAACCGGATAGGAGGCTCTGCCCACGAAGTGCCCTCCCTCGAAGTTCACCTGGGGGTAGTTTTCCTTGAGCTGCTTTTGGATAATGCTTTCGTGGGTAATCTCTCGCCAGTAGGGGAGGATATCATCACGCAGGGTCTTAATATCCTCATCTTCTACTACCCAGGCATCAACACCGCGGACACTGAGAGCGTCCATCTCACCTATGGTTGCCCCCACTTCCTCACAGTAGACGTCTCTCTCCAGCCAGTTGGTCATGAATTCAGGCTCGACCTCCGTTCCTGGTACCACCGCTGTCGGGTCTCCCATGAGAAGCTGACCCTCCTGGTAGGGAATCGGAATATGCTCGCAGATATGCTTAAAGCCCTTCGCTTTTCTCAGTATGGCGGCTTCCCCCTCTGTCTGCCGGTAGCTCTCGGTAAGCAGCCGGGCGCGTTCGATAGAGAGATAACCTCTTTTGCCCTGGGGTCTTTTGAGAAGGTTGTCTCTCAGTCTCTGTATCCGCTGTTCTTCCTCATCCTCACCCTTAAGAATCATCCGGTCAAAGATTGAGCCGTGCCACATGTTGCGATAGGTTTTGGAGCGTTCCCACCACGGAACTACCCTCTCTTTTCCCAGGTCCAGTTTCTCCAGTTGCTCAACCATTTTTACCTCCCGATGCAGGGATTACCTTGTAGAGTGGCAGTCTACGGATGTATGGTGTATTATGTGAGCACTCGAGCTTGTTTGTCAAGAAACGCTTAGCAAATCAGGAATAAAATCCAAGGAGGTGTAAGAGTGAAGGCGTTGCTTTCAAAGGGGCCGGGAGAGGTTGTTTTTGAGGAAGTGCCCGTTCCCGAGGTTTCGGACGATGATGTGCTGATTGAGGTTAGATACTGCGGGATTTGTGGTAGCGATTTACATACTATTCCCGACTGCCTTCTTTATCCCGCGGGGACCTACTTGGGGCATGAGTTCTCGGGGGTTCTGGCCAAGGTGGGTAAAAACGTAAAAGGCTGGAAGATAGGTGATAGAGTGACTGCCAACCCTCTGTATATTTGTGGTGAGTGCTACGCCTGCCGGCGCGGGAGGCTCTCGCAGTGCGAACACGGGGCGGAACGGGCGATAGGTGCTGCGGCCGGCTTGGAGTATGCTGGAGCCTTTGCCAAGTACGTCAGGGTTACCATTCCAGAGAGAAGGTTATACCGCCTCCCCGATGAAGTTTCCTTTGAGGAAGGGGCACTGGTTGAGCCT
>CAZHRO010000157.1:0-3117 GCA_964535045.1 uncultured Dehalococcoidales bacterium
CCCGCTCATCAACCAGGGTTCCCGCCTTAGTGACAGTTTTCCCCGCTACCATCACCTCACCAGCCATAATCAAAGCCTGCGCCTTAGCCCGGCTCTCTATCAATCCCCTATCGACCAGCAGATTATCAAGCCGCCGTTTACGTCCCATCTTACTCTGCCCACAAACCCAGTTTCTTCTCACGGGCTTCGCGTTCTAGCCTCAGAAAAAGCTCCTGATATTTAACGTTGGGAGGCAGGGTGTAGGAATAGGCATAACCCAGACGCACCAGCTCGGCATTGACCAATATATCATCCAGCCACACATACCGAAGCAGGCGGCCATATTCGTCCCTATCCTGAACGTCACCCTCTAACCTGACCTTCTTCCCTAAAACCAGCTCCCGATTCTTTTCGGCAGCTTCCTCCCCGAGGTACTCCCCGGGCTGCGAAGGACGGGCTACTTCCGGGGTATCAATCCCGATGTATCTCAACCTCTCCCCACCCTCTATCTCCACAGTATCACCGTCAATCACCCGGACGACACGAGCATAGTTCTGGCTGGTCTCATCAACAGTCCAGATTTGTGACGGTTCGGTAAGAATAACCTCCGGGGCACCCTTATAGATATTGATTTTCCCACGCACCCGAACTTTCCTATTCAGAAAGTAGGTCTCTGGATTCGGCGGGAAGGCCTTTATAAATCTCTCCCTTACCGGCTGCTGAGTTTCCCGGTCCTCCTCCCAAATAACACACTTAAACCAAGCCTCATAAGGGTCATGAAAATCAAGGAAGGTCGGCTTTCCCTTTGACGTGCTGGCATAGAAGGTCCGAACCACAATGCCCTCAACAACGACTACTCTATCAGGTTCACTGTAGCCAATGTCAAGTAATGTTTCTGTATCCAGGGCATCGAAAACCTCCTCGCCCGAGGGCAATAACGGAAGCCCCGGTTGAAGTGATGTCGGCGGGGTACTATCAGGGGCAGCGCAAGAAACCGCCGAGGTCAACAGGAGACATAGCCCCAAAACAGTTACCAGGCACCGCATAACTTTACTACCCCTCTACCTCAACTGGCAGTTGAACCTGACATTCAACGGCAGATACCCCGAAGCAATCCCGGACATCGATTCGGCTGATTATAAACCGCTATTCATCCATTGACCCGAATTACCTCATCTCAGCTATCGCCCTAATCAGGTCTTCCTCATCCGGCATCCAGAAATTCTCCAGAGGCGGGCTGAAGGGAACAGGAGTATCGGGGGCACAGACCCGCCTTACCGGCGCATCGAGATAGTCAAAGGCCTCATAAGCCGCAATAGCTGCGATTTCTCCGGCGGCACTACCCGTAATCGGCTCCTCATCCATAATCACCAGCCGCCCCGTCTTTTTGACCGAGTCAATGATAGCCTGCTTATCGAGCGGTACCAGGGTGCGCGGGTCAATGACCTCAATGCTGATACCCTGTTCCTTGAGCCTTTCCGCCGCCGCCAGTGCCCGGGGCACCATAAGCCCCACCGCAACCACGGTAACATCGCTGCCCTCCCGCTTAACATCAGCCTCCCCCAGTGGTACGGTGTATTCACCATCGGGTATCCTGCCCTTCATCTTCCAGCCCAGCATCAGCTCATGGGAAAGGAATACGGTCGGGTTATCTTCCCTGATTGCCGACTTAAGCAGACCCTTGGCATCATAAGGAGTTGAAGGCACCACAACCTTGAGACCGGTAATCGCCATTAGCCACCCGTAGAGAGTCCTGGCGTGCTGGGCACCGTGAGAGACGCCGGCCCCGGAATAGGAAATAATGGTCACCGGTAGCTCTAATTTACCGCCAAACATGTATCTCATCTGGGTCAGTTGATTCAGGAGCTCATCACCACACACCCCCAGAAAATTGGCATACATTATGTTGGCGATGGGCCTCATCCCGGTAGCGGCAGCCCCGATGGCCCCACCCAAGATTGCCGTCTCTGAGATCGGAGTATCTATCACCCTGCCACCACCGTATTTCTCAAATAAGCCCCTGAACTCACCGTGAGGCGCGCCAAAAGCCCTGATATCTTCGCCGAGGATGAGCACTCTAGCGTCCCGCTTCATTTCTTCATCAACGGCTTCGTTTATCGCCTGCAGAAAGGTAACCTCTCTCATTCCCCTGCTTAAACGCGGGTTAGCTGCCTCTCTCGCTGGTGATTGCGGAGTATAGACATCCACCAGAGTTTCTTCAGGAGCTGGAAACGGGCTTTCACGAGCAAACTCTACCGCCTTTTCGATCTCCTCGCTTACCTCTCGATCAATCCTACCGACAGCCCCTTCTGATAATACCCCCATTCCGACAAGCCTGTCCTTAAATCTCAGGAGCGGGTCCCGCTTCTTCCATTCCTCAACCTCTTCTTTAGTGCGATAGGTCTGCGGGTCGCCGGTATGGTGACCATGCCAGCGGTAGGTCTTACACTCAACCAGGGTAGGACCTTCACCCCTTCTCGCTCTAGCCACGGCCTCCCCAACGGCTTCAAATACCTCCAGCACGTCATTCCCATCAATGGTCACCCCGGGAATGCCATAGCCGGCAGCTCTATCGCCCACATCGGCTATGGGGCACGCATAACTGATCCGGGTGGTGATGGCATAGGCATTATTCTCAATAACATAGACCACGGGGAGCCTGAGGCAGGCCGCCAGATTTATTCCCTCGTGGAACCTCGAGGTATTGGTGGCGCCGTCGCCCAGGAAGCAGATAACCACCTGGCTCCTCCCCCTCAGTTTGGCGGAGAGCGCTGACCCCCCGGCAATAGTTATCCCCGCACCGACGATGCCGTTAGCCCCCAGTATCCCGAGGTCCGTATCCGCAATATGCATTGAGCCCCCCTTACCCTTACAGTAGCCCGTCCTCTTGCCGAATATTTCCGCCATCATCCTGTCGGTTCTGGCCCCCTTGGAGATAACATGACCGTGCCCTCGATGAGTACTGGTAATATAGTCATCGGGTCTCAGGTTGGCACAGGCCCCGGTGGCGACTGCCTCCTCACCGGTATAAAGGTGGGCATTGCCGGGGATATTCCCCAGGGTAAACTCTCCAGCCACCCTTTCCTCAAAGGCTCTAATGCGAACCATTGTTCGGTACATATCCACCAGCTTTTCCTT
>CAZHRO010000158.1:0-3116 GCA_964535045.1 uncultured Dehalococcoidales bacterium
GGACTGCCTAACAACGGGAATTATTGCCAGGACGTGCTGCCGTGAGGCGACTTCAGGAACAATACCGCCGTAGCGAGCGTGAATCTCCACTTGGGAAGCAATCTGGTTAGACAGGATGCTTTTACCATCCTCAACCACCGCTGCCGCCGTTTCATCGCAAGAGGTTTCAATCCCCAGAATTTTCATATTCCTGAAATTATAGCATAGATGAAAGCCGGCAAAATACTCTAGACCCGGCTACAAACCACCCCAAGCCGGCTCCTTTGACACCCCTACTGGCCAATGCTATGATGAAATCCGAAAGAATAATAGTTAAGGAGGTTTTACAGATATCTTTTCCTCCCTGGTGAGGTGATATTCTATGAGCGGCATCGAAACGCTATATCTGGCACTTTTCATCGTTTGCCTCGTATTATCTGCCTTCTTTTCCGCCTCAGAAACCGCCTTTACCGCCCTACAGCGGATAAAGGTAGAGCATATGGCCAGCACCAATGTACCTGGTGCCAAGAGGTTAGCCAGAATGATGCAACACCCGGAAAGGCTCCTCTCCACTATCCTGACCGGTAACAACCTAGTCAACACGGCCGCCGCTACCCTGGCCACGGTGCTGGCCGTTTCCATATGGGAGGAGTGGGGTCTTCTGATTGCCACCGTTGGAGTAAGCGTTATCCTGCTTATATTCTGTGAAAGCACCCCCAAGGTCATTGCCGTTCACAATGCTGAGCGCCTATCCATAAGACTGGCAAGATTCGTCGAGACGGCATACCGTCTATTTACGCCAGCGGTGCTCGTACTGAGCGCCATTGCCTCCAGACTCAGCAAACTGGCCGGTAGTAAGCCGGCAGCCAGGTCTCTGGTCAGCGAGGAGGAAATCCGCACCATGATATCAGTGGGGCATAAGGAAGGGACGGTTGAGGAAGCCGAGGCTGAGATGCTGCATAAGGTCTTTGACTTCGGTGACCGACCGGTCAGGGAAGTAACCATACCGCGGACTGAAGTAGTATGGGTTGAGAAGGGAACCAAGCTGACTGATTTTTTCAAAGTCTACGCTGAGTCACCTCTGTCCCGCTTCCCGGTATTTGATGAAAGCCTAGACAATGTGGCCGGCATCCTTTCGGTAAAGGATGTGCTCATGGCACTGGCCAAGGACAATATCACTAATGACGCGGTTATTGATGACCTGATCCGCCCTGCCTACTTCGCCCCGGAGAGCAAACGCATCGGGGAACTCTTTACCGAAATGAGAGACCAGAACTACCGGATGGCAGTGGTGGTGGATGAGTACGGTGGTACTGCCGGTATTGTCAGCCTCAGCCGCCTGGTTGAGGAGATTATTGGCCCGGTGGGGGACGAGTTTGCGGAAGCAGATAAAGACTACGAAGCCATCAACGAGTATACATTTCATGTTGATGGTAGCATGCGTATCGAAGAAGCCAACGAGGAGATGGAACTAGAACTGCCTGAAAGTGAAGACTACGAGACTGTAGCCGGCTTCATCCTCAGCCTTTTAGGAAGTATCCCAAAACAGGGTAAACAGCTGAGGTACAAAGGCCTGAAGATGGTTATCACCAAAATGCGCGGCCTGAAGATAGAAGAGGTTTTGATAATTAAGGAAAAGAAGAAAGAGAATGCATCGTCTGAGAGTGAGGTTCAAGCGGGGACAGGAAGTTAAGTTTATCTCCCACCTGGATTTGATACGGCTGTGGCAGCGAGCCGTCCACCGGGCCCGGATACCCCTGGCCTACTCCGAGGGATTCAGTCCCCATCCCAGAATATCTCTAGCCGCCCCGCTAGCCATCGGCGTAACCAGCGAGGCTGAACTGATGGACGTCTACCTGAATAAGTGGGTCTCACCTCACTTCTTCACCAATGCCCTGGGGCAACAACTGCCCTCGGGAATCGAAATAATACAGGTGTACCCCATAACCACCAACCAACCATCCCTGCAATCAAAGGTCAGGTTTGCCGAATACCGGGTTACCGTGGAAACAGAACAGGACAAGCCAGATGTCGAGGCCGCCATTGATAACCTACTCTCGACAGAGCATCTGCCCTGGCAACACTACCGGGATACCGGCCCGCGAAACTACGACCTCAGGGCACTGATTGATGACCTGAGGCTGATAGACTTTAAGCCTCCGGTCTGCACGATTGGTATGAGATTGCGCTGTGACTCCGGCGGCTCCGGCAGGCCAGAGCAGGTCAGCCTGGCCCTCGGTTTTAACCATTACCCTAATTCAATACACCGCACCAGACTCATTTTGCAGACAAACTAGAATCCACACAGCTATGAGAAAACCAAGAAAATCACTCGAATCAAGGGTTCTAGCCTTCATCCAAGAACACTGCCCGATACCGACCAGGTCCTGCTTACTGGTAGCCGTATCCGGCGGTCCCGACTCGGTGTGTCTGTTTCACATCTTGGTTAAACTCAAGGAGAAACTGGGCATAGATCTCCACGTAGCCCACCTCAACCACCAGCTGCGCGGGGCTGAATCCGAGTCCGATGCCCGGTATGTCTTCGAGCTGGCCCAAACCCTCGGGCTCCCCGCCACGGTAGAGAAACGAGACGTCAGATCATACCAAACCCAAAAACGCATCTCGCTGGAAGAGGCTGCCCGCGAGGTGCGCTACAATTTCCTGGCCCAGATTGCCCAGGCTATCGGAACCAGCCAGGTAGCTATCGGGCACACCAGGGACGACAACATAGAGACGATACTGATGCACCTGATTAGGGGAAGCGGAACCAGAGGGCTTCAGGGACTACAACCCCGTACCGAGTGGCAAATGACCGACGGCAGCCTCACTATAATCAGACCACTGCTAAGCGTAAGCCGTGAGGAGACCGCCGGCTACTGCGAGGAGCAGAACCTCACGCCCCGGCTTGACAGCTCCAACCTGTCGCTATCGCCACTAAGAAACCGAATCCGCCTCAAGCTTCTGCCCCGGCTTAAGAGCTATAACCCCAGGATAGCCGACGCCCTGCTGAGAACGGCGCGCATTGCCGCTGATGACCTCGCTTTTATCGAGCAAGCGGGAACGGGCCTCTGGGCTCAAATCGCCCAGAGGCAGGAAGACACGATTATCCTAGATAAGGAGCACTTCCTTGAGTTACC
>CAZHRO010000159.1:0-3076 GCA_964535045.1 uncultured Dehalococcoidales bacterium
CTTTCTAGTCCTTAGACTAACATTATACCTGGACTAGTTTTCGGGGGGCAGGTCAAATCAGCCAGTATGAAATTCGGGAGTTTGTTCTCTATATCAGGGAGCGCGCTTGACCTGCCCCCAGTAGTGATACCACTTCTTAAGTCGTTGCCATTGTCAAAATAGCCTCAGGAGCTGGAGGCCGGTATCCCGGAGAGCTGTGCGGACGTACCTGATTATATTCCCTTCTCCGTTGCTCTATCAAGACTTTAGCTTCCTCAAGAGTCGTGAAGATTTCCCGGCTTACAAGTTTCCCCGTGGGGCTTCTTTGAGAATGGCATTATCCAGAGATAGTTCTGCTACCGGTCTCTTTAAACGGGAGTTCTCCCGCTCTAACTTCTTGAGCCGACGAGCCTGGTCTACTCTCATACCACCGTACTCTTTTCGCCAGCGGTAGCAGGTGTGGTCGCTAACCCCGATTTTCTTACTGACGACAGCAATGGTAGCTCCCTGATTAAGCAGTATTTGCGCTACGAGAGATAGGCAAGCCCAACGGATGGGGTATTTTCCAGGGATAGGATAGGGTAAATAAGTACAAATGACATATCCGCATCGGTCAATCTGGCATCGTAGTAGATGATGGAGATATAGGAAAGAGCGGGTAGCCTAGAAATAGCTACCCGCTCTCAGTATCCATACTAAACTGAGGGTATTAAATTACTGGTATGATTCGTACTCGATATGCAATATCAGTTCGTCATGGTCCCAGTGGATATAATCTTGGTCACCATTGTGGTCAGTGTCCACTTCATTAAACTGAAAACGTACCTGAAAGCGGTCATGCCCCACTGCTTCCTGAAGGGCATCCCGGAAGCTATCACTATCGCGTGGTACAAGGGCGGCCTCTGAACAGTACTTCAATATTGCCCCTATTGGAGAGCCTGTGAAGAAGTCATCGCTTTCTAGAGTGCCGTAGATTTGTGGATACACTCGCAGACAACCGAGATCGCCAAACGGGTTGCCGCCGATGGCATAGCTGGAGAAGTCTACTTCTAGACTGGTGATGACGGCATCAGCAGGAATGGTTGATATATCAAAGCTGACAAAGCCCTGGACTGGGATGTTCGTGGAAAAATCACCCACTGACATACCCATGCCAGGCGGCCACACCGCCGGTGGGCTACCGTCGAAGATACTGCTGGTTTCTGATTGTACCGCAATCAGGGTTTTTGAATAGCTGTTCGGTTCTAAAACGGTAACCTCTACTGCGGTATGCCTGGTCTGACTACCACGAACCGCTGTAAGAATATATTCGGTTGTTTCTTCCGGAGACACATCAATATTACCGACTTGGTCAACTAGACCAATATCTGGTTCAATGGTCACCTCATCGGCGCCGGTAACTTCCCAATCAAGCGTCACCGTATCCCCAAGGTGAATAACATCGGAGGTGGTGGTAAAGGAGACAATATTCAGTGGAACGGGAACTTCCGCTGGAGTAACAACAACAGTGTCTACCACTTCCTCGGACCAGGCACCGTTGTTGTCCTGGACCTTGAAATGGATATCATGCTCTCCGATTGAGAGCGCATTTGTGACGACAGAGGTGTTAGTACCGAGTGGCCCGTCTATACTGGAGCGCCAGCGGTAAGCAACGACAGTGCCGTCGGCATCTATACCGTGCCCCTGTAAGGTAACTTCCTCACCGACAGCAATCGTGGGTGGTGTTATGGCATCAATATACGCGATGGGTGGCTCATTTATTACCGCTGGCTCCTCCCGCGGCGGCGGTGATCGCTGTTCCGGGGGAACGATGCCCGACGGTGATGGAAAGAAACATCCGGTTAATAGAAACAGGGCTGCCAATGCCGGAATAAGCGCTTTCTTCACTACACTACCTCCCGAGGTTATTAATAGATTTTTGCAAAGGTGACCCTTTGCGGCCCAAGTAGGTCAATCAACAGCAACCTTCTCATGAACGATAGTCTTTGGCTATTCTAACGCAGAGTGAGATACCATGCAAGGTCGCTGATCAATAATTTTGAGATAGTGGGCACTTTTCATCGTTTGGTGTCCTGGCTACCTGGGCAATAGGGGAAACCGTGACTACCTTCCGTGACCACCCTCAGTTTATAGTGAACCGCCTTATGGTATAATATCAGCACCGGGGTGGTGAGGCGCCAGCCCATGGGGTTGATGCCTCTCGTAAGCCTCCTGCTATCTCTGCACCCGGGACTTTGTCTCTTTGCCTCATCATTACCTCCTGGGTGATAGTTTGTCACTCCCAGGTCGCACCTGCATCATGACAGAATCCACGGATTAAGGTTACCGAAGGGGGCTTGTAAAGTTGCTGATTTGGGGCTAAAATGAGGAGCTTCGAGAGCTAAAAGTCAGGTCATTGAAGTAGGGGGGTGAATCTTGTGCTAAGGGTGTGGAAATCACTAACGGCAGGCATCATGAGCATAATCGCCGGGATGATAGGCATTGGCGGTGGTGCTATCGTCAGTCTTATGGGTGATTTTGTCAGCAAGTCGGGGGGGATATTCGGGTTTGAGCCCTTTGGAGTCCCCACGATTATTCTTGGCATAGTAGCCGTGGTTGGCGGCATCTTTGCCCTGAGGCGAAAGATCTGGTGGCTGGCAGTTGGCGGTGCCATCTTCGCCATTCCCTGTATGCCAGTTTTGGGGACGCTGGCGATTGTGTTTATTGCCCTGGCAGACCACGAATTTGAGGTGCCCTCCAGGGTCGAGGCCAGAAGTAAATAGCACCGTGATTTAGATGTTGGCTGAAAACCTATTGCGGGAGGTCTAAAAATGATGTAAAGTAGCACCTGGATCAGTTAGTCTATAAATAGGAGGTGAGTCTGATGGAGCGAACCTGGAAGCCAACTACCGCCGGCATCATGACGATCATTACCGGGGCGATGGGTATTGCGGGGGGTATTCTTCTGTTTCTTATATCTGGTCTTATGGGTACGCTCGGTGGTGTCGACTGGAGCCAATGGATGGAAAAGTGGGGTGGAGAGTGGTGGGGGCCTGGTGCCGCTAATATTCCCGGGATGATGGAGCAGTTTGTGAGTGGTGCGGCTGTTTGGGTTATG
>CAZHRO010000160.1:0-3075 GCA_964535045.1 uncultured Dehalococcoidales bacterium
CCACCCGTTAACCAGGCAGTCTATCTTGATATCGAGGCCAACCAGAGCCGCCGCCTCCTCGACGTTGAGCCGCAGGGGGTTATCATCAAAGATTCCCATACCGGTAAGCTGCTTATAGGGGTATTTCTCTTTGAACTCAAACTCCTTACGGTGAAAGTGCTCGATAGTCTCCATAGACCAGATGCCGGGCAGGATAATCTTGCCGCCACCGCCGAAACCGGTGTTGGGATGGGCCACCACCGAGCCGATGGCAAGCCTGAGGTCGCACTTCATCACCTCCCCATTAACATAAAGTTCCGTTCCGTAGCTGGTAGTACCAGCGTAGGTGCATTTGTTAAAGGGGTTGTGGTTATAGACTGGAAATCGAGACAAAACCTCTCGTCCCAGCTTCTTCTCCAGCCAGGCTCTATCCCAGGCTGTGTGGGAGCCGGTGGCGCAGATGAACTGGATGCTGCTATCAGGAATACCAGCCTCAGCCAGCTCCTCCAGAACAAAGGGGACCATGTCGTAAGTTCGGGTAATCCGAGTCAGGTCATCGAAGATGATGACCACCTCTTTTTTGCCCCGGGCAAGTTCCCTGATGGGTGGTGAGCCGATGGGGCTGGCGATGGCGGCTTTAATTTCCTCCGGCTCCATCGCCGGATGGTCATAGCCAGCGAAGTTATAGAACCTGACCTGCCACCGGTCAGGTAAGGATAGTTCAAGCTCTTTAGCCCCATACCAGGCTAGTTGCGGCAGTTTAATGGAAGACATCTTTTCCTCCTCTTATATTTTTTGGTTCCGACCACAGATAAATAACCGCATAGCGCGCTCAGCAACATCGGCCGTTAGCGTTTCCGCCATCTTAACGGACTGGCTGAAGCTAATCGGGCCGGGAGCAATACTGAAAACAGCATCTATACCCTGTTCGTAGACCGCCTGGTAGCCATCACCGATTTCACCAGTGATGGCGATGACCGGCAGGCCGAATTCCTTAGCCCTGCGGGCGACCCCAACCGGGGTCTTGCCACAGGCTGTCTGACTGTCAATTCTACCCTCGCCGGTGAAGACCAGGTCAGCCCCCTCAAGACGTTCAACAAGGCCGGTTGCCTGGGCAACAACCTCTATACCCGGCAGCAGTCTGGCCTTAAGAAAAACCATAAGTCCCGCCCCCAGGCCACCGGCCGCTCCGGCTCCGGGGACGTCTCTAATGTCAATGCCGAGGTCTCTCTCGATAATATCGGCATAGTGAGCCAGGGCGGCATCAAGCCGGGCAACCATATCTTTAGTGGCCCCCTTCTGGGGACCATAGACGCAGGAAGCCCCGCTAGGACCGCAAAGGGGATTATCAACATCACAAGCTAACAGAACATCGCACTCAGCCAGACGTGGGTCCATAGTGGTAATATCAATGTGTTCCAGGTCAGCCAGCGCCGCCCCACCGAAGGTAATCGGCGTTCCATTAGCATCAAGCAACTTGGCGCCTAAGGCTTGAGCCATGCCCGCCCCGCCATCATTAGTAGCACTGCCACCGATACCAATGATAAACTTCCGGCAGCCTCTCCCCAGCGCATCACGAATTAACTCCCCGGTGCCATAGGTAGTCGCCAGTAGCGGGTTGCGCTTCTCGGGAGGGACTAAGCCGAGACCAGAAGCGGCTGCCATCTCAATGACAGCCGTAACCCCGTCACTCAAAAACCCCCAATGAGCTACCACGCGTCCTCCCATCGGGTCGGTTACCTCTACCGGTACCATATCTCCACCGAGGGCATCAACCAGAGCCTGGGTTGTTCCTTCCCCACCATCAGCCATCGGCACCAGAGTCGTCACAACGTCAGGAACCACACGTCTAATTCCTCTATCGACAGCCCGGGATACTTGAAGAGCTGTGAGGTTCCCCTTAAAACCCTGTGGGGCAATAACAACCTTCAACAATACCACCCAACTAATAGTTTGGAACCAGTTCCGAATCTAAAACTGAGGGGCGTGCTTGGGGTCAGGCAGCCTTTATCGCCAGGCAGGTTACAGTTCGATTAATACCGGGAACAGGGTGAATCTTGCCCGTAATCAGGTCCCCGATTTCATTCAGGCTCTCCCCTTCCACTATGGCAATGATATCATAGGGCCCGGTCACGATGTCAACCGACTTTATACCCCCCAGCTGACGCAGATGAGCCATCACCTCCCCATTCTTACCCACCGCAGTTTCAATGAGAACGAAAGCCTTTGCTGCCACTTGACTTCACCTCCATTAAGTTAGCTTGTGGATTATAGTTACCTAAGTTACGGCCACCAACCGTTACCAAACAAAGAAGGCAAGCTTATTATTAGTTCTCTTCGCCTCCGCTGTCAACATTGTACAGTAAAGAACGTTTCGGCAGGGCTTTGACACCGCGCCAGCTGTTGCCTATAATTAGTCTAACCATAACCAGCAAGGGATAGTTATTTTGGCGGAGCAGAGTAGCCCAAAGATAGTGAGTCAGGAGTCAGTACTGGACGCCGAAGATGCTAAGCGGCGTTTTGACATGATTGACCAGCGCCTAGACAACATCGACTCAATCGTCAGTGCCGTCGTTGAGCGAGTAATGAGCCAGGCGATCACGATCAACATAACCTGCCCCCACTGCGGCAACAGTGTCGAGATTTCCGTCATCGGCAGCAAGAAACCAAGGAAATAGAGTGTTAATAGCCCTGCCAAGACCTTATTGACCCATCTTCATGCTGAATGCTAATAAGCACATCTGTCGTGCTGCCTCAGAATAAAGTGTTACCGAAGGGCATATAGTTACCTGTGACTTGAATGTGGCGCCAGTTTTGTGATTAAATCTATTGTCATCCTTACATAAATACGTTCTCAGGCTGGGTTTTAACCTTCATGATACCGTCAAGCTGAACTTCGTAAACTCTTAGGAGGGCCGGGGTAGGTGTATGAGATATTGTTGAGACAGGACCTGGTACCTAATATCCATCTTTTCAAGATTAACGCCCCCAGTGTTGCCCAAAAAGCTCAGGCAGGGCAGTTTGTTATCATCAGGATCGACGAAAAGGGCGAGCGTATTCCGCTGACCATCGCCGACTGGGACCGTGAAGAGGGTA
>CAZHRO010000161.1:0-3070 GCA_964535045.1 uncultured Dehalococcoidales bacterium
CTGGCGGCGCCCGGCGGGAACACCACAGGCTAAGATCAGCGGGCTCTACGTTAATAACGCATTGGCCAAAACTGAGGCCATAGAAAATGGCTTTCACGAGGCGATTATGCTCACTCCAGACGGTTATGTCTCTGAGGGTAGCGGCGAGAATATCTTCGTGGTGGTAAATGGCAGTCTGGTGACCCCCGCTAGCTACGATGTTATGCTGGCTGGTGTCACCCGAGACGCGGTAATAAAGCTGGCCCGAAATGAGCTTGGTATCGATACTGTCGAACGACGCCTTGAGCGTAGCGAGCTTTATACTGCTCATGAATGCTTTCTAACGGGGACAGCTGCCAACATAACTCCGGTGGCTGAGATAGACCGCCGTAAAATAGGCGATGGTAAGATTGGTGAAATAACCAAGAAGCTGCAGAGGCTCTACTTTGAAGTGATACAGGGTAAAAACGGTAAGTACTTTGACTGGTGCACGCCGGTATATAACAAATAGGCTAAACTACTCTTTGGAAACATTGGCCGTCAGCGATTTCAGAAGACAGATTATCTGGCAACTCTGCTCCAGAACTGTAGTGTAGTTATGGGCTTCCTCTAGTAATTGACCGGTGGCAAAGCTTCCGTGGCCATGAACCATAACAACCCGGTGATTTTTTAAGGCTTGAGCAATTGCATCCGTTAGCTCACTGGACCTTGGTTCCATGTGCCAGCCCAGAACCGGAACCTGCTTCACTAAAGACAGACCTTCACCACAACTGGGGATGATCTCGGTTTCCACAAGGGATAGGGTAATAGCATGGGGGGGGTGGACGTGAATGACAGCTAACGCCGCGGTTTCCTGATAGATCGCCCGGTGAACAGCTAGATCATCCGAGGCTAAGGGGGTGGAGCGGTCGTTCTTACTTATGCCGGTCTCGATGAGGTCGTTTTCCTCCAGTTCACCCAGCTTACTGCCACGGCGGGTGATAACCAGATTGTCTCCTAATCTAATACTTAAACTGCCACTATGAGAACAAACCAGCCTGCGATTGCAAAGGTCACGACCAACACTCTGAAACTGGGCTAGTATCATGGCTGTTTCCTTAGGCTAGTAACTCTGGTAGCTAAGACTAAGAACCCTTATCTTTAGTTGTTAGTTGCTCATAGTTTATACATATCACCAGCAAAAAGCAAATGGAATACTATGCTAACTGTCTGATAACAGCAATAACCCTGCCCTGGATATCCACGTTATCAGGTTGGACGTATATCGGTTGCATCTGGCTATTAGCCGGTTGCAGACGGATACGGCCAGACTCGGCGTAAAACCGCTTAAGGGTTACCTCCCTCTCTGCCTTGAGCCAGATGGCAGCTACCTCACCATTGTCGACCGCATCCACATACTGCATAAGCACGATATCACCATCATTTACTAGGTCATCGACCATCGACCAGCCCTTCACCTTTAGAGCATAAACCCCTTCACGCCCCCCGGTCAAATCTCTGGGCACATCTAGGGTATCCGAGGAAGCAGTTACGTCCCACGTCTCAGCTATCGGCACTGGTATTGGTTTGCCAGCCGCTATCTGACCAATAATTGGCACCTGAACGGAGTTTCTCAAGGTCTCAGGACGGTTCATTAGCTCAATACCACGTGCTACCTCACTGTGCCGTCTGATATAGCCTTCCCGTTCCAGAATATTCAGGTTATAGGCAACCACTGAGGTTGAGCTGATGCCACATTCATTTGCTATATCCCTGATAGCAGGTGGATAGCCCCTGTCTTCATAAAAGTGGCGAATGAATTTGATTATCTGCCGTTGTTTCGGCGATAGTGGCTTCATCTCTATTCAAAACCTGGAGCTTAACGAACATATGTTCTACTGCCAGACACTCTAACACTAGACGAGGGCACTTGTCAATACCCAGTCGAGTTTTTAAAGCCAGATATCCTGGTCGAGCCTTAGCTGAGGCTTTTAAGTAACCTCTTGGTTATCCTTAGCCGGGGATAGTGACTGGGCGTCATTAAGCTTCTTCATGAGCCTTGATTTGCGACGGGCAGCACTATTGGGGTGGATAACCCCCTTTGCTACCGCCTTGTCTAGGGAACTGATGGCCGTAACTACCGCCTCACGACCCAGCTCAAGCTCACCTGAGAAGATGAGCCTTTCCGCCTTGGTGATACTGGTCTTGGACAGACTTCTAATCGACTTGTTCCGTAGTTGCCTCTTCCTAGAGGCACGCATTTCCTTTTGAGCTGATTTCGTCTGTGGCAAAATCTACCTCCCTCGTTATTTGGACTGGAATTATCTTAATTAGCCTTGGGTGTTAACGGCTTGGTTTTCACAGTGACTTCGTTACCTACCCTGGTAACACTTATCACCCCCCGCACCCCCTCAATCTTGCCTAAGAGTCGGCTTAGCTGGGTCAGGTCCCTGGCCTCCATGGTAAAATACTCACTGACGGTATGGTCATCGTGACTAATGGAGCTCGCCGCTGAAATATTGACCTTCTCCTCGGCAACAATTGTGGTGATATCGCGCATCAACCCTACCCTATCCCAGGCTTCAACGTGGATGTTAACCGGGTATAGTGAATCAGTCTCTCCCCACTCTACCGGGATCAGCCGTTCTTTTTCATCCTCATGAATGATATTATAGCAATCACGGCGGTGGATTGATACCCCTCGGCTGCGGGTTATATAGCCGATAATCTCGTCACCTGGCACCGGACGACAGCACTGAGCTAGATGGGTAAGCATACCTCCAGCACCTAACACATTTACCGATGATACCGTTTGCTTGGGTAGAGCAGCACCGGCTATTGTCGCCGGTGGTTCGGGCTGAGCCGATAGCCGAGCAGCAATCTGATGGGTTGAGATGCCACCGTAACCGATCGCTGCCAGAAAGTCGTCCACACTGTCATATTTAAAGAGCCTGGCCAGCTCTCCCCGGTCGGTAAGCCTGATACCCAAACGGCGCATTTCTTTGTCTAGGATATCTCGACCGTGTTCAATATTCCCTGCCCGCTCCTGCTTCCGGAACCACTGCCGTATCTTCTCTCTGGCGTGAGAGGTTTTGACATAGACGAGCTGGGG
>CAZHRO010000162.1:0-3054 GCA_964535045.1 uncultured Dehalococcoidales bacterium
TCATTAACATAGTGCGGCTCTAAAGATCTTGCTTTCATTGCCCCCCCAAATTCATATATTGCCCGTTACTTGACACGCGGGTGAGGCTATTGTTGACTGTATTTATCATTATGGTCAACTTTACCATACCTTGTTATTGTTGTCAAATTTGAGAGGTCCTGTTTAGCCTGTAGCTCGATTAGAGCGGCGTTACTTGAAAAGTCCAGATGCCGTCCTATGACTCCGCTCTTTTCAGAAATCTGACGGAGGGCTCACATGAGGTGTATGATAGTAGCTACGTGTTGTGCGAATCCAGTTTCGCGCCTGGTGAGCCCTGCGGCAAATCGACACTGGGCCGCAGTCCTAGTCCTGTATATGTGTTTTATAGTCTAGTATGGTAGAATTAAATTAAATACACAATACCTGGTCGATATTAAGGGTGTACAGAGGTTAAATAACCAATAGTGTATTCATAATCTAAAGTGAGGGATGGCAATATGAATATTTATGTGGGTAACCTGTCTTACGAAGTAGATGAAGATGAATTAAGGGAAGAATTCACGACTTTTGGGGAAGTAACATCGGCGACCATCATCAGAGACAGGTACAGTGGCCGGCCTCGGGGATTTGGCTTCGTTGAAATGCCAGCGGAGGCTGAAGCCAAAGCTGCAATCACCGGCCTCAACGGGAAAGCACTGAAGGGCAGGACGATTGTCGTCAATGAAGCCCGCAAACGTCCTGAAAGATAATACGAAGTACTGGCTCCCCGACGTGGACTCGAACCACGAACCTAGCGGTTAACAGCCGCCCGCTCTACCGATTGAGCTATCGGGGAATCAGCAATTACTTGAAAATTATACTCTTTTGGGACTTGAATGACAAGCAATGCGCTCTAGCAGTTTTGCTGTTTCAGGCTACCTCAAAATAGGGATAGCGGAGCAAGCCCCTAGTCCTTGAACAGGCTCTCAGGCGTCAGCCTGAAATACTCATGCTCACAGGGAGGGCCGTCGGTCAAGTAGAAGGTCCGCTGCTTAAGGTCCATAATCACCGAGCACCTGGTGGCCAGCTGTCTTGGCTCCTCATCCTGACTATCGGCATGGCGGCAGATGGAGTTGGGGTAGCTGAAGTGGTCCTTAAACACCCGTTGGAAGCTGCCGATATCAATATGTCCCTTGTCCAGCTGCAGGAGCCGCCGTGCCCGGTGGTAGCGAAAGACGGTGTCAGGAAGAACTGTCTTAAAGGTATCTTTCAGGTCGTCCCGGCTGGTAAGAGCCAGGAAGTTATTACTGTGGGTAAGAATGCCCCCATCCGCATGCAAAATACCCACATCCTCAGGGGTGACCTCTAAATCAATGGCCTCACCATCCCGGTGGGCGATGAGAAAATTAAACGAAACCGTGACCCGAGCGTTAAAGACCGCCCTCAGTGCCTGACTCAGGCTATCGGCATTGAGTATAGCCCGCGCCACGATAAGAAAGGGCGTTGTAAGCCCGAATCTATCACGATTAGACCCTAAGGCATTGAGGCACACGGCTACCCCCGCTGAATTCATGCCCTTATGGGCAAGCATGCCAGCTTCCGTCTGGGTAACAATGGTTGGCTTGCCCACCTCGGCCACTTCCAGAATTACATTAAGCTCGCGCAATCGGGGCATCCAGTCCCAATTCTGCCCCAAGATAGTTTTACTGTCCCGGGTAACCTGTGGTAGAGCCGCCACGGAGGTACAGCCGCTGCTTCTGGGTGGGGCAGCGGAGCTGAGGACAAAGACCAGCTCATACCTAGCATTCAGGGAAACTATCTCCTCCAGGGATAGGTCAGCACCTCTAGCTATACCCTCCAGTTCCTCCAGGATCGTGCTGTCATATCCGCCAATGACGGGAACTAATTTTGCGCACTGTTTCAGCACCTCGACGCGCTTGGCTCCCCACAGGGCAGCCCATAGGTCGAAATAGAGGTCTACATTTCGGCGTATTTGCTCCCTAGCCTGGGAGCCGTACTGCTGCCCACAGTCAAAGGGCCTGCCCTTAACCGAAATCACTGGAAACGGGGAACAAGCCATCGGCTACCTCCTCAATCTACAGGGTAGGTAACTGCTGACTGGCCGCTCTGGACAGTTCCCGAACTTTCATCTGAGTGGAAAGAACTTGTCCCTGACATCCAGCAGCTACTGGCATCGTCGCGAAGACCGTGTAGCAAGTCTAGCAAAATCGGTTAGTATACGTCAACACCAACCCGCGGCAGAGTTAATCTGGCGCTGGCTGGCAGAATTTCCCTCCCTATTAAAGGCCGATGGTCGTGCTGATATATATTTGAATCTATGTTTTCTGGTATAATATACAGGGTTAGCCTTGGTGCCGGGGTTGTCAATACGCTAGGCGCCCCTCAATTTCGAGGGGGCGAGCTACTGCGACAGGGTGATTTACGGCCGGTTCCAGGATTATCTAAAGTTGGGGGAGGGGAATGATGGTAGACCATGAAGAACAATCGCTAAAGAAAGCCAAACGAGCAGAAAGACGCGCCGCCGAGGAAGCTGAGCAACTAGCCGGAGAGCGGAAAAGGAAAAAAGCCTATCTGGCTAGAGAACAGGCAATTGAAGAGGCTCAGAAAGAAAAGAAAATCAAGCGATCAGAGAAGCGTGCTGCTGAGGAAGTAGAGCAATCGGCCAGAGAGCAGGCAAGAAGGGAAGCCTATTTAGCTCAGGAGACGGCGACAGTCGAGGCTCAAGAAGCGCGAAAGCTCAAGGCCAAAAAAATATCCCCAGAGTAAGCTTGAATAGACATGGACAGTGAAACAGCCTGTGTTCTTGGATTTTTCAAACTCCTGTCTTAAGAGCGATACCTCGGTTTATGGATGTTTGAATAGCCGCTTTGGGAAGGACTAATTTATTCTATTTGCAAAGTTGGTAACTTTAGTGTATACTTACCCCAGTAGGTTTAGTTTAGGTTATTACAAGCTTCTTACAGTCCCATAGATTGATATTGAGTATTGGATGACCCGAACTCCGACTAAAATTTCGAAGAGAGGAGGTCATCCAATGAGTTTTCAGGATAAGTCGATCCAATGTTCCGATTGTGG
>CAZHRO010000163.1:0-3010 GCA_964535045.1 uncultured Dehalococcoidales bacterium
GACCTCAAGCCAGATGCAACCGAGACCCCAGTAGGGACCTCACAGGTAGCTGATGCGGTGGTTGCCAGGCTCCGTAGCTAAAATAGATGTCCTGCAGTACCAAGCACCTCTTTTCCAACTATGGCTAGACCTTGGCCATATTTGCTATAATAGATTATCCTGTTCAAAGTCATTTATATATTATCAGGTAAACACTAGGGGAGAGAATTATGGGTAAGATCTACATTATAGATGTAACCAATCGAGACGGTGTTCAAACAGCCAAACTCGGCCTTTCCAAGCTGGAAAAGACGCTCATAAACATCTATTTAAATGAGATGGGAATCTTCCAGTCTGAGTTTGGCTTTCCCACCACGCATCACGAGTCGCTCTACCTCCAGGCCAACCTGGAGCTGGCTAAGATGGGGGTTTTACAACCGATTCGTCTGGAGGGCTGGGTCAGAGCCGTAGCTCAGGATGTAGAGACTACCTTTGACTTAGTCCCGGATATTCGGCACCTTAACCTATCTATCTCCACGTCAGCCCAGATGATAGGCGGTAAATTCAGGGGCAGAAAAACGAAAGACGACGTAATAGGAATGATGGTTGAGGCCGTCGATGTAGCTAGAACCCACGGTGCCGAAAGCATTGGCGTAAACGCTGAAGACGCCTCCCGCACCGACCTGGATTTCCTACTCAAGTTTGGTCTGGCAGCAAAGGAGCACGGTGCTGACCGGTTGAGATACTGCGATACCCTTGGCTATGATAACCCGTTCACTATTTATGAAACCGTAAGAAAACTAGCCGAATCTCTAGAGATGCCGATTGAGCTTCACTGTCACGGTGACCTGGGAATGGCAGTAGCCAACTCTCTAGCGGGCGCCAAGGGAGCCGTAGACGGCGGACAGGACGCTTATATAAACACCACGATTAATGGGATTGGAGAGAGGGCCGGGAACGCCGACCTCGTAGCCATGGTGCTGGCGATTACCAAGTCAAAGGATTTTGCCAGGGAATATCAGCTTGGTCAGCCAATCGACTTATCCCGGGCCTGGAAAATAGCCCGGTTTGCCAGCTATGCTTTTGGTGTCCCCATTCCCATAAATCAGCCCGGGGTGGGGGCTAATGCTTTTGCCCATGCCTCCGGCATCCATGCCGATGGAGTCTTAAAAGACCCTGAAAATTACGAGTTGTATGACTTTGAGGAGCTGGGTAGGGGTGAGCCCGAGCTCGTTGAGACCGGCCGGGAAATATGCACCGGGCAGTATACTGGTACCTCCGGCTTCAGACACGTGATGGGGCAGATAGTGGGCGAGGCCGCGGTAACATTCGCTGATGCTGAGCAAGCCAAGAGAATTTTGGAACTGGTCAGGTATGCCAATGTGGAGGCACAGAAGCCGCTTGTTGAAGATGAGTTGAAGTTTATCTACAACTACCCGGAGATTGCCCGAAAGCTCCTGACACTAAGGCCTTTAGACTAAACAGTGCATGTTGTTGACATAATGTTCGAACAAACAATGGCAGACTCGTCACGGGTATATTTGCGGGTGTATTTGACTTCAAACCCCGAGGGCAATATAATCCAGCCGGGTTTTGAGGGCTCGTAGCTCAGCGGCAGAGCGGTCGGCTCATAACCGATTGGTCGCAGGTTCGAATCCTGCCGAGCCCACCAGACCACATATCTAGTTCTCTCTCACTAAACCGCCCTTTTACCATGGCTTTTTATCAGAGCCGGCAGAGAACACAAAGGCTACTAGAACTAGAGCAGGCTTAATCAAACAACCCGAACGATTCTATATCTTACGTTACCTTACCTTGTGGAAACCACGCTCTCAAATCAAAATCTAGGCCGTTGTTTAGTTAGGTTAATGTTTTCCTACCTTCATACTGTCATTTAACACTTTAACCCCCAGAAATTTATGCTTTTATTGAAGACTTAGTCAATACAAAAACTTATTGGTCCTGGCCTGGAAAAAGGATTAGCCTTCTCACTCACTGGTTAAAGTATCAGAAAGTGGAATGATAAAAAACGGGGAGAAAAGCTAGATTTTAATGTGTAACCCGACATAACATATATTGTGCGACGTTATATTTTTTAAATAAAACCAGGTTAACATAAATTCAGGGCAGTTCGGTGTCTTCATATTCCAGTAATGTCTGGAATAAACTTACTATTTCATGTTTTGTATTATCGTATGCCTCGTAATTTTTTTCTCTTAGTTCTGCTAAATCATCATCTAAGTGGGGCTTTAGAATATCAATATTAAGCTTCTTAAAAGTATTACCTTTTCCAACATAGTTAATGCATGCTTTAACGAATTTGAAGAACCTTTCTCTATCACGGCGATGGTCAAATAATGTTGGGCTTTTTATCCACCTGTCGTAATAACTTCTTACATCTTGGTCTTGCATATAATTTTTCTCTGGCATAACACACATCCTTTGAGTTTTTGATTTTACGGGCTACCTAGTAACACTATACCACAATTACATCTGATATTGTTATGTTAAGTAAGTTTTAACCGTAATTGACAAAGCCATGCTTCAATGTCTAAAATTTAAGGCAACTTTTATTTTTAAGGAGGAGCTTGAGTAAATGGCTAAAGACCCGAGGGAAATATTAAAGGAATTACGTGACGGCAGCCTTAAATGGAAGGATGCTCATACCGAATGTTGGCCCGCATTTTCCGAACTCACCAAAGCCGCTTTGAAACCGGGAGCGTTAGACTTAAAGACCAAGGAGTTAATTGCCGCGGCTGTTGGATTAAGCGTCCGGTGTGACTATTGTATTGTCCACCATGTTTATGAAGCCTTTAAGGCTGGAGCTACCCGTCGGGAATTAATCGAAACTGCCTGTGTGTGTAATTTCATGGGGGGAGGTCCAGCTGTAACCTATACTTCCACACTATTCTTAGATTCTATTAATACCTTCGCCCCAGATTTTGGCAAATGACAAAAGCAGGACTGGATAATCACGGCTGGCAAATAGAAAACCATTCAAGAGGATTTTCAGGCGTCTAGATTTTGATTT
>CAZHRO010000164.1:0-2958 GCA_964535045.1 uncultured Dehalococcoidales bacterium
TATTCACACGGAACACCCTCAGGACGGGTGCAGTAGCCATTCCCCAGCATCCGCCAGTGCTCCTGTCGCAGGCGGCGCATCTGGGCTCCTTCGGTAATGCTAGGTATCACAGTTCCCTCTTTCTCGTTGGCTGATTGGGCCAGGTTACAGAGTTGCTCCAGTCTCTGGGTAACCGCGGAGTACTCTTGCTGCACCGTACGATTGCCAATGCGAGCATAGACCAGAGTCATCCAGAGGGAACGATGGCCAAGCAAAGCGGCAATGCTCTCCAGAGGCATACCGCGGTTGATGGCCAGAGTGGCCAGGGTATGGCGCAGGCGGTGAGGTGTGACGTGGCTGGGGATGCCAGCTTCCCTGGCGATGCGCTCCACAGCCAGGTCCATTTTGCCGCGGCCAATGCGGCGGCCGTACATGGTGAAGAGGAAGTCGTAAGATTGCTGTGGTGGATACTGAGTCATCCACTCATCCAATACCTGTTTTACCTCGGGGTGAAGGGGTACAAACCGGTCCCTGTGGGTCTTACCGAGAGGGACTCGCAGCCAGTAGCCTTCACCGATTTGGACTATGCAATCGGTGGTAAGGTCAAGGAACTCGCTCTTACGCAGTCCGGTCAGCATCAGCGTTACGCCGCAGACACGCGTAAACAGGTCGGTGTGAGAACGGGCTACCTGAAGGAAACGGGCTGCCTCGGCTTCATCCAGAAAGCGAGGCAGCGGCTGGTCCACAGAAGGTAAATCCTGATAAAACATGATGGCTCTCTCAGGGGCCTCTGGCCATTGCCACTCGGTTAATCGCTGGAGAAGATAATACAGAGAGGACAGAATGTGATACCTGGTCGCGGGTCGCATCGTAGTCCCGGGTGGGCGGTTATGTGGCCTGGCCCAGGACAGGTATTCCTTGAAGGCTTCGATGTGGCGGCGCTTGAGCTGGTTTATTGCGGTAATCTCCGGCATGGTTTCCGACAGCCATGAGAAGAACTGGAATAACCGGGACTTCTCCTGGATCAACGAACGTGGACGGAAGGATAAGGCCAGTTGCTGCAGGTAACGGCGCACCGTGCTGCTGATGCCAGGTGGAATGTGCTGCCATTGTTTTTCGAAGCTCGGCCCTTTATTATAGTCATTCGACGTCATGCTGGGGAAAATACCGAGATAGTACAGGACGCTGCGCAGCCCGGGTAACTGGGCCGACCAGCTGTGGGGTAGCCCATCCATTTCACGCGTCTTCCGCCAGCGGCCATTCAACCCGGAATAGGCTGCTTTCAAGGAACTGATGAAGTTGTCCAGGTCAGCCAGAGTAAGGGTATCCATAGGCTTCTGGGCCCAGGCCATCAGGCATAGCAGGCTCTGGAACTGGCGCTTGATGCCCGGCTCATTGTAACCCAGCCGGCAGGCCATCTTGTGGTAGCGCTGATATGCTTCCCGCTCCATTAGCCGGCATCCCATCTCGCTCAGATGAGGCCGGCCAACCAGTATATAGGCAGGAGGCATGGGCAAAAGGCGGCGCAAGAACAGGTAGTGCATAAAATTGCGCTCGCGGGGAGGACATCGCATCTGTTCGTCTACCGGGAGCGATAGCCATGCCCTGGGATCAGGAAAACGGGCAAGGAATTTGATGGCCCCCAATCTTCGGTCAGTGACCGTGGCCGGCGTCAGGGAGAAGCCGGCGGCTGCCATGTATGACATATATTCAGCAATAAGGCAGGTATGCTGCAGGACAGCCTCCTGGTCAGATTGAAAGCCTGCGCTAACTTTACTTGCAAGGAGCAGTCCAGCCATCACTCGTTTCCCCCATTGGCAAACATCAGGTCGGAGATCCGGAGGTATTCCTCACGAAGCTCCCGGGGACACAGGTGAAGATAGATTCCAGTTGAAGTCATGCTCCGGTGTCCGGCCTGAGCTTGTAAGGCTTCAAGCGACATCCCCGACTGGCGCAGCCGGGTAAGGCAGGTGTGACGCAGGCGGTGACACTGAACCCCCGGAGTACCAGCTTGCTCCCGGTGATACTCAATGACCATATCCAGGCCACGCACACCCAATGGCTGACCCCGGCGGGGTCCTTTCAGTACAAGGAACAGCCGGGACGAAGAGCTTTGAGGTCTCTCTTCATTCAGATACTGGAGCAGTACTTTAAGCACAGACTCGGACACGGCAACCATTCGCTGGTGACCACCCTTGCCATCCGTTATCAGTACCGTGCGCTGCCCGAAGTCCACATCCTTCAGACTCAAACCCAGCACCTCAGACTTCCTCAGTCCGCCCATCAGCATGAGCAGCACCATGGCTTTATCCCTGTGAGTCCGCAGTGAACCAAGAAATCGAGTTACTTCTTCTGAGTCCAGCGGCCTGGGCAATGTCTGCGGAACTCTGATAAGAGGCGTCATGCCGCGATTGCCGAATTTGTTGTTCCAGAATGTACCTCGTGTTACTAAACCCTTCGGTACCGGATTAGTTCTGGGTGGATTATCACTACACACCCTGAGATATTCGTAGAAGCCCGAGATTGCCGATAGTCGGCGCTTGATTGTCTGGTTGGAGAGCCTGGAGTCCGTGTAGGTCCGCTTGCCGCCCAATCGCCGCGGTCGTGATACTTCTCGCTGGGACTCGATGAAGGCTAAGATATCTGCCGGTGTCACCGCCGATACTGGCTTCTGTATTGCGTTAAGAAAAACCTGCAGGTCATACCCATAGCTTATCCAGGTGCTGGGCCGGCAGCGGTCTTTCAGAAACCTGAGATAGGCATCCGCCTCCGCCATACCCAGGGACAAGACCGTAACCTTCCCCTCCCTGACTTCCCGACGTAGCTTATAGCTCATATAGATACCCTCCCTGCTCATAGATATTGTTTAAACCTCATTAAGTCTACCCCCAGGGATTACCGACATACCAGCTAGGTTATCAGATTAACCTTAAGAGTCTTTTGTTCAATAATGAAGCTGTAAAAGCAAAAAGCACCTTA
>CAZHRO010000165.1:0-2914 GCA_964535045.1 uncultured Dehalococcoidales bacterium
TGACGAGGGCTTAACCTTTACGACCAAAAAGACGGCTGAGGTGGCCATGTAGATGGGAAATCCCGGATAATGGCGGTAGCAACTGGTGTAAGCTCAAAGAAGCGAAAGTACATTTCCGGTGGTCTGTTCTTTGGTGGGGTTATCGCTGTCTGCGTTCTCCTGGTGTACCACTGGGAATATCTGGTCCGCTTTCAGCGTTATGGTTATTTGGGCCTTTTTATTATGACCATCGTGACCGGCTTCAGCATACCGTTACCCGTTCCCTACATGGTGTTGACCTTCACTCTGGGGGGCATACTGCATCCGGCGCTGGTTGGTGCTACTGCTGGAATGGGGCTTGGCATTGGGGGTTCGCTGCTTTACCTTACGGGTCGTGGCGGACGGCAATTTCTGCCTCATTTTAATATTACCGACCCGGCTGATGAAGCCTACTCGTCCCGGTGGGCTCGATTCTTAAGGAAGATAAAGGTGCCCAAGATGATGGATTTTGCTCAAAGGAGGGGCACGGTGGCTATTTTCCTGCTCTCCGCGGTGCCTAATCCGGTCTTTGCCCCGGTGGCGGTCAGCATGGGAACGATGCGCTTCAGTATGGGAAAATTTTTTGCTGCCTGCTGGGGAGGCTCGACGGCTAAGACGATGGTGCTTGCCTACCTGGGCTATCTGGGTCTGGGCTCTGTCCTGCGCTGGTTAGGTGTCTTTGGCATATCTTAAAGGAATCATCCGTTGAGGTAGTTATGAAACGAATAGTCACCGATTGGGACGAGTATCACAGGCGGGTTCGAATTAGCCAGAGGTTTCTGTGGACTGTCTGGCGAGCCTATGCCAACCTGCTGCGCGGGTTTAGCTTCTCCCGCCCAATTAAGATAATCGAGCTGGGTTGTGGTACGGGCTACCATACCCTGCAGATGACCAGGCTCTACCCGGTGTCAAAAGTGACCCTGGTTGATTTTAATGCCAGTGTCGTTGAGGATACCAGGCAAAGATTCTCCCGTCTTAAGTGCGAAAAGGAGTTCTTGCTGAGGGACCTGTTTAACCTTGACCTGGATGAGAAGTACGATATTGTTCATTCTCAGGGGCTTCTTGAGCACTACACTCCTGAGGAGCGCAAGAAGCTGATTTGTTTGCACCGGGACCTCCTGTCTCCGGATGGGCTCGCCGTAATTCTGGTGCCCACTCCGAGCCTGGCCTATAGATTTTGGCGCGGGCTCCTGGAGCGGTTGCACCTGTGGATTTATCCGGATGAGACCGCCATTTCCAAAGCAGAATTTACCCGGGAGCTAGAGTCAGGCGGCTTAGAGATCCTGAGAATGCAGGGGTGCCACTTACTTGAGGTGGGCGCCGTCTGCCGAAGGCGAGGGAGTCCAGAGTAAAGAGCGGTCTGCTGTTAATTAGGTCGGTTTGTACGTAGAGGAAGTCGTGCCCAGACAAAAGGCTTTAAGTAAAAACGGCAACAGAGCCAGCCTGCATTGTTCCCAAGCTCATCATACTGGTGCCCTTCAGCCTCCGAAGGGTAACTACAGAATGGCGTTTAATTTTAACCGGGTGCTCTTTAAGGTACTGCTGAAGTACCTCAAACCCGAGAAAGGAGAGGCAATTCTGGATCTGGGTTGTAGCCGGGGCTTCTATGTCAGAGAAATGGAGACCTACACCGATGGTGTGATTGGCGTGGACATCAGTGAGGACTCCCTGAAGTATGCAGTTACCCCGAAGGTAAGATACGGTGACATCAGCAACCTGGAGTTTGAAGCGGGTAGCATTGACAAGGTCTATTCCCTGCATACCGTCGAGCATCTACCGAATTTGGGGCAGTTCTTTATGGAGATAGCTAGAGTGCTTAAGGTGGGTGGGGTAGCTATCATTGTCTATCCCTGGGAGCCGTTTCGGGGGTTTCAGGCAATAGTCGCCGCCATAAGACAATACAGGAATCCCTTTAAGGCAAGACAGATACACCTTCACCGGTTAGCGCCGGGAAGCATAACCCAGTTTATTGAAGATACTCCGCTAGTCCACGTCGAGAGCAAACTGGTGCTCGCCATGGGGATTCAGTACCTTACCGTGCTTCGTAAGGAGGGCTAACGTTCAGTCCCGGGGGATGTTTAGCTTTCCTGAATCGTTATCCTTAATATTCTGTCGCCCGCAAAGTCTGGGTTCTGACTGGGGTCTCGGGGGGTGAGGCTTTCCAGGACATCCATTCCCTCTATGAGCTGACCGAAGACGGTGTGCTTGCCGTCAAGGCTGGGTTGCGGTTTATAGGTAATGAAGAACTGGCAGCCGTTGGTATTGGGTCCACGGTTAGCCATAGACAGACTACCGGCAACATGGGTGTGCTCCGTAAATTCGTCGGCGAAGGTGTAACCGGGCTCGCCTTTACCGGTCCCGGTAGGATCTCCCCCCTGAGCCATAAACCCGGGAATCACCCGATGGAAGGTGCTGCCATCGTAGAACCCCTCACGAGCCAGGAAGACGAAGTTATTGACTGTGATTGGAACGTCACTGGCAAATAGTTTCACAACTATGTTTCCCTTCTCGGTCTCGATGACAGCCGTATAATCCTTACTGGTGTCAATTACCATTGGCGGTGGTGCTGAATAGGTTTTGGGTTTTGCGGTGGACGTTTGGCCAGTACACGATGCTGTGAGGATTGCCCCTAGGGCTAGAATAATGATTGCGATTTTGGATAGACCATTAAGTCTCATTGCTGTCTCTCCAGCGGAATTTTGTTTAATATTGTAAACCATCCATCGATGGTAAGCAATTATTTGGCGCTGGGACCTTTTCTCAGGGGTTTCTAGAGACCTTGGCCTGAACCGTGCTTGCATAAATCAGCAATTTTTGCTAGATTAGATGTCGGGTAGGTATCGGGGCTGTAGCTCAATTGGGAGAGCGTTTGACTGGCAGTCAAAAGGTAGGGGGT
>CAZHRO010000166.1:0-2889 GCA_964535045.1 uncultured Dehalococcoidales bacterium
CACCCTGGGCGCTTAGCGGGTTTAAGTTGGTCACGGTTACCGGGCCTGATAGTGCTCCCAGTGCCAGGAAGTAGGAGGCAGAAGACCAGTCCCCCTCGACACGATATTCAGCCGGTTTGTACATCTGCGGTGGTATATTAAATTCTCTCAGGTCGGGTGAGGCTTCCACATTTATACCAAACCTTTCCAGACAATCCAGGGTCATCAGGACGAACGGTTTTGATTCCAGGGGCGTGGTGAGTCTGATTTTCGTCCCCTGCTCAGCAAGCGGGGCGATAAGCAGCAGTGCCGAGACAAACTGGGAGCTTATACTGCCGGGTAGTTCGACGGTGCCGCCTTTAAGCCTGCCTCCCCTGACGATAACCGGAGCGACTTCACCTCGGGCAGAGCAATCTACTCCCAGTTGCCTGAGTGCCTGGACCAGGGTCTTAACGGGTCTTTGAGCCAGAGAAGGTCCCGGGGTCAGGCGGCATTCTCCGGGGACTTGAGAGCAGATAGCCGTCATGAATCTCAGGGTCGCCGCCGAATCGCCGCAAAAGAGGTCTGTCTCCGGCTCGTGGAAGTAACCGCCGTTTACTCGCCACCAGTCCTGCTCCCGCTTAATACCCACGCCAATCTTACCCAGGACGGTAAGAGCAGCTTCCGTATCATCCGACTCCAGAGGGCATGTGATTCTGCTTTCACCTCGAGCTAAAGCAGCGCACATCAACCCCCGAATGGTATAGCTTTTTGAGGCGGGCGCCCTTAGTTTTCCTGAGACGCCACTTCTAGAGACTGAAACCTTCATATTTCTTCAAGCGGGCGATTATTTGCTTGGCAACGGCATCGACACTCAGCCTTGACGTATTTACTGTAATATCGGCGGCTCGCTCGTAAAATGGCTTTCGAAATCTAAGGAGCTCCTTAATGGTTCGGGTGGGATTAGCCACCTTGAGCAGTGGTCTCTCTTCAGCGTCGTTTGCGGTTCGTCGCAGTATTACGCCTGGGGAGGCGCTGAGATAAACAATCACAGACTCTTTCCGTAAACGGTCAATATTGATTTTGTTCAGTACCAACCCGCCGCCACAGGCAATAACGGCATTTTTCTCCTCTGCCGCTTCCTTGGTAACCTCGATTTCCAGCTCGCGGAAGGCTATCTCACCGTCCTCTTTGAATATCTCAGGTATGGTCTTGCCTGCCTTCTGCTCAATCAGGTGGTCTAGCTCGATAAACTCCTTACCTAATTTACGAGCCAGAGTCCGGCCCACCGCCGTTTTCCCGGCGCCCATGAAGCCGATGAGAGCGATAGACGTCTTCATTACAATTATTTATTTCCCTTCCAGAAACTTGATAGCTTCCTGTTTCATGAGGTCAACCGGGGCTTTCTGCCCCGTCCACATTTCGAAAGCCAACGCCCCCTGCCAGGCAAGCATATTAAGCCCGCCAGCAGTCTTGGCGCCCGCCTGAGTGGCTTCCCGTAATAGCCTTGTCTCCGTGGGATTATAAACAATATCGAAAACAACCAGACCGGGTCGGAGCAACTTTAAGGGAACCGGAGTCCCGGCAGTATTTGGTAGCATGCCGACACTGGTAGCGTTAACCAGTACGTCCGCCTTCTCCAGTGCCGTACTGAGGTTTAATTCACTCAACTCCCATGCCTTAACCTCTCTCTTAAAGGCTTGAGAAATCTGCTGGGCTAGCTCCTCTGCCCAATCCAGCTCTTCGAAACGGTTAAGAATAACCAGATTGGCCCCGTTTTCTGCCAGGATAAAGGAGATGGCTCTTGAGGCACCGCCCGCCCCCAGAACAACCACATTTTTCCCCTCGGGCTCCACTCCCTTGTCCCGTAGCGCCCGCAAGAATCCCATGGCGTCGGTATTGTAGCCTTTCAAAAATCCACCGTTATTAACTATGGTGTTGACCGCACCTATCTTTTCTGCCAGCGGGTCTAGCTCATCTAGAAGCGGGATAACGGTAACCTTATGGGGAATGGTAACATTGAGGCCAGCTATATCCAGGGCTCTCATTCCTTCGATTGCCTTATCCAGTTCTTCTCCCTTGACTCTAAAGGCGACGTAAACGTAGTCCAGTCCCAGCTTGCTAAAAGCGGCATTGTGCATCACCGGCGACATGGTGTGCTCGATAGGGTCACCGATGACACCGCAGACCTTCGTTTTCCCCGAGATAACCCTGCGACTCATTTTGCCATCATCCTGTAGATTTTTCTCAATTGGCTTACTGTTATCTGTCCGGGAGCAGACTCCTTACCTGCCTTAAGGGAGGCGTAGGTGAGGTAGCCGCCAACCAGTGGACAGAGAATTCGACTGGTAATACCTAGGGGCCCCATGGCAAAGGAGACCATCTTTATTCTGGGGTATTCGGTAATAAGTTGCAAGGTGGTCAGGTTGTCGCTAAAGCTCCGGGCTGTAGTAATCACCTTACATATATCAGCACCGGCGTCTAGCTGCTGCTGGACTACCCTCTTTAGTTCATCAAGCGGGGGTGTTTTTTCAGGTTCGTGAAGTGACAGAATACACGTAGCCCGCTTCTTAATAGGTGGCAATGCTCTCTTTAGGTTGTGCGTTCTAAGTTCGATATCAACTATCTCGGCGCCCAGCTCAACTGCGTCCATAAGCTCTCTGATTTTTTCGGTATCGTCCTCCCGCCAGTTACCGCCTTCGTTCTGGCTTCTCACACAGGCAATCCAGGGTTTCTTGAGCTCTTTAGCCAAATCCTGCCATCCCTCACCGATGAGGTCGATGCGGACCTCAAATAGCTCCACGAAAGGCTCAGCTTCCCTTATTGCCGTTATATCCTTATCAGTGATAGCAGCACAGATTCTGGGTTTCATTCTGGCTCCCCGGCTTTCTGGCCCCTTCGCTTAATCTGCCAGAACCTGCTCGACTAAAG
>CAZHRO010000167.1:0-2879 GCA_964535045.1 uncultured Dehalococcoidales bacterium
CCACCCTGTCTATCATCTCGGTATCTACAGTCTCCCCCGACTCATATATCTTAAGCTTCTCCGGCGGCCAGTTCTTGAGTTCCTCATTTGCCCGCTTGAGGGTACGGCACAGCTCCAGTGTTTCCTCCACCTTGAACTCCCAGTCCCCGGGGCGGTACTTCTTAACACTCCGGCTGCCGCTCAGCTCGACAACAAAGGTTAGCTTGGTGGTAAACCTGCCCCCGGCCGTATATTGCATCTCCCCGCTCGGGAGGCTGCGCCGCTGTACGTAAAGACCCTTAGCGCTGGTTAAAGAGCGGTCTCCGAGCGACAGGCTCTCTTTTATCTTGGCAATTTCCTCAATACTGCCGAGCAGGTGTTCCGATGGATAGTCCATTATAGCTCCTCTAACTTACCTTTATAGTTGCACCCAGCGCATTTCGCCCAATTTCCCCGGTACTGAGTAAGCAGACCGCCGCACACGGGACAGGCTTGGGGGAGGGGCCTGAGATTAACAGCAAACCGGCAGTTAGGATAGTTACTGCAGCCGTAAAAAGTGCGTTTCTTTTTGCTAACCTTTTCTACTATGTCACCACCGCATTCAGGGCAGCTGACGCCGGTCTTTATCTGGAGGGACTTGGTATACTTACAATCGGGGTACCCGCTACAGGCGAGAAACTTTCCGTAGCGTCCGATTTTTATTGCCAGGGGTTTGCCACACTGGGGACAGGTTTCTTCGGTCAGCTCTTCGCTTAGCTTCACCCTCTCCATAACCTGAGAGGCTCTTTCCAGACTCTTTTCGAAGGGAGAATAGAAATCCTGAACGACGCTCACCCACTCCCGTTTCTTATCCGCTATTTCGTCCAGTTCATCCTCCATTTGAGCCGTGAATTCAATATTGATAATGCCCGGGAAATGCTTGGTCAGCAAATCACTCACCACCAGGCCCAGCTCCGTCGGCCTAAAGCTGCCTTTTACCCTGGTAACATATTCCCTCTCCTGGATTGTGGACAGTATCGGGGCATAGGTACTGGGACGCCCGATACCCCACTGCTCCAGCACCTTAATTAGTGTCGCCTCGGTAAAGCGGGGAGGTGGCTGAGTAAAATGCTGCTCCGGAAAAAGCCCGAGAAGTCTAAGCGCGTCGCCCTTTTCGAGATGAGGGAGGCAAGAGCCTTTTCTATCCTCCTCTTCAGCCTCGTCCTTACCCGCGGTATAGAGAGCCATAAATCCGGGGAAGCTGATAACCGAGCTTGAGGCTCTGAAGAGGTACTTAGCCTGAGAATCCGAGCGTTTAGCTTCAATGTCGACAGTGGTGTTTTTGAACCGGGCAGCGGCCATCTGGCTGGCCACCATACGCTGCCAGATAAGCTGGTAGAGCCGGAACTGTACGGGGGTGAGGTATTGCTTAATTATTGATGGCTCACGCCAGACCTTGGTAGGACGGACTGCCTCGTGGGCTTCCTGAGCCCCTTTCACCACAGTAGTGAAGGAGCGAGCGTGGGACGGCAGAGAGTCAGCGCCGTACCTTTCCCTGATGAATTCCCTGGTTTCGGCTAGTGCCGCCCGGGCAACTCGGGTGGAGTCGGTCCGCATATAGGTAATGAGCCCGACGCTACCCTCATCCCCGATAGGTAAACCTTCATAGAGCTGCTGGGCAATCGCCATAGTCTGCTTGGCGGAGAAGCGGAGCTTACGCCAGGCCTCCTGCTGTAAGGTGCTGGTGATAAAAGGCGGTGGTGGCTGGCGAGTTAACTTCCTGGTCCTTACTTTAATTACCTTGTAATCAGCCTCTTTAAGCAACCCGCAAATCTCAGTGGCTTCTTCTTGGTTGTGAATTTCCAGCTTGGTGCCGTCGCTAAGACCAGCAAACACAGCTCGAAATGACGGTGCCGCCGCTTCTTGTTGGGACAGTTCCGCCTCAATAGTCCAGTATTCCTCCGGAGTAAACCTCTCAATCTCCCGCTCGCGCTCAACAATAATCCTTAACGCTACCGATTGCACCCTGCCCGCCGAAAGCCCCCGTCTCACCTTGCTCCAGAGGAGCGGACTTAGCTTATAACCCACCAGCCGGTCCACAATGCGCCGTGCCTGCTGAGCATTGACCAGCCCCATATCAAGCGAGCGGGTTTGCCTGAAGGCACGCTTAATGGCCCCCTCGGTTATCTCGTGGAAAACAACACGGCGGTAGGGCTTCCGATTCAAACGGATTGCCTCAATCAGATGCCAGGCGATGGCTTCGCCTTCCCGGTCTGGGTCGGTCGCCAGATACACCTTAGCTGCCGCTTTAGCCGCCCCCCTAAGCTCCTTAACCACCCTGCTTTTGCTTCGAGGAACTACGTATTTGGGAGCGAAGCCGTCCTCAACATCCACCCCAAGTCGGCTCTTGGGCAGGTCTCTGATATGGCCCATGGACGCTTTTAGGGTGTATTCCTTACCCAGAATCCTGCCCAGCGTTCTGGCTTTGGCCGGTGATTCAACGATAACCAGATTCTTACCCATCATACGCCATTCATCTTCATTTTAGTTTAATCCAGTCTTACCATGTATTTCTCCCTGGCTTCTCGAGCCAGGACATAACTCATCGCCCCCACCTGCCTGACCAGGCCTTTGAGCTCCATCATCGCCAGAGTACCGCTTACCTGTGAAATAGATAGATTACTAGCCTGGCAGACCTCGTCAATGTGGGTTGGTTCACTACCTAACTGCTTAAGGAGCCGGGCTTCGGTATCCGAGGCAGGGATAATCTCCTTAATCTCCGCCTGGTGAGCTACTACCGTCAGGTTCAGTTCCTCCAGGATATCGGTGTAGTCATTGACCATTTTAGCTCCCTCTTGAATAAGGTGGTTGGCGCCGCTGCTTGAGGGAGAAAGAATGCTACCGGGAATAGCGAACACCTC
>CAZHRO010000168.1:0-2853 GCA_964535045.1 uncultured Dehalococcoidales bacterium
ATATGTGGGGCGAGACAGTAGCCGTCTTTGCGGGGGCCCTTAAGCCAGCCTATGAAGCTGCAGTCAGGGCAGCTAAGGCTCACTATCTTACCCCCAAGCCAGAAGCGCCGAACATCACTATCGCCAACACCTATCCTAAAGCCAATGAGTCAATTATGATTGGTTTAAACACTGCCTTTGGGGTGGTGGGGCCTGAGGGTGGGGATGTTGTCCTGATCGCTAATGCCCCCGACGGACAGGTTACCCACTACCTTCTGGGCACGTTCGGGAAAACAACCAGGGGTAATATTGCCCTGGCAGCTCGGATTCCTCAGCATGTTAATCACGTGATTGTTTACTCAGAATACCCCGATATCGCCGGCAGGGCCTATATTGAGGAGTCAGACAAGGTTTTGTTCATGGATAGTTGGGGCGATGTGGTAGCGGCTCTAGAGCAGTTTAACCCGACTAACGCTAAGGTGGCCGTGCTGCCCAATGCCGAGATTCAGTACTGCATGTAGACCGGGGGTCAGGCGATGGCTCTCAGCCTGGCAATCACCTCATTTATGGTCTCTTCGGAGGTAGATGCCCCGGAGGTTATCCCAACGAGGTATCGTCCTCGAAGCCAGGAGGTTTGAACCTCCCGGGCAGTTTCAACGAGATAGGTTCTGGTGACCTCGGAACATAACTGGACCAGGCGGTTGGTATTGGCACTCTCGTGCCCGCCGATAACCAGCATGAGTTCCACTTTTCGGGCCAGCTCAAGGGTTGAGGCCTGCCTTCTTCTGATATCATGACAGATAGTATCCACGATGCGTAGCTCAGAGTCCCTGCGTAGAGCATGGTCAATTAGCTTCTTTACAAACTCGTTAAACTGACTCGGTATTTGAGTCGTCTGGGGTAGAGTTCCGAGGCGGTGGGGAAGCGGTTTAATCTGGGTGATAGCCTTTTCGTCTAGGGTGGCTAGTCCCTTATCGTTAGCCCAGCCCAAAATCCCCTTAACCTCGGGGTGACTGGCATCACCGAATACCAGGACGAAAAAACCGTCATCGGCCAGTCTTCGCGCCGCAGTCTGGGCTCGCTGAACAAAGGGGCAGGTGGTATCGATGATGTCAATGTGACGAGCGCGAATTTCCTGCTCCATTTGGGGGCTAATGCCGTGGGCACTGGTGGCGACTATCTTACCCTTTATATCGTCAAGTCCGCTAGCTATCCTGACCCCAATACTGCCCAGTCTTTCCAGTACCGGCTGGTTGTGCACCGTAGCGCCCAGCGTCTCTATTTCCCCGTGCTGGCGGGCAGCCCTTTCGACAAGGCTGAGGGCTCGTCTCACTCCGAAACAGAGCCCGATGCCCTTGATTTTTTCAATCCTCAGTGTCATTTCCAGCTCTTTTAGCATAGTATCCCCGATATTCAGGGGGCAAGAGCTCAGCGATGTGCTCCATAATGAAGTCAGCCAGCTCGCGGAGCCTCTTCTTATTCGGGTTTTCTTCATGGGCGGGCAGATAAAATGTTTTTCCGATATTGATACGGACGGTTACCTTATGGCGGTGAATAATCCACCAGAGCGGCCCTTTCTTGACGTTTTCCAGCCCCGTAATGCCTATGGGAAGAATAGGAACGTTATTGCGTAAGGCAATTAGTGCCGTGCCGGGGTAGGCCGGTTGCAGCTGTGCGTTTCTGCTCCTGGTTCCCTCAGGGAACATAAATAGGGCCAGACCGCTATCCAGAATCCGGTAGGCCTGGTCCAGTGCTTTCCTGTCTGTTCCTCCTCGGCGCACCGGAAAAGCACCGAAGGCCTGCACCACGAGGCTTATCGGCCGGTGACGGAATAACTCCTCCTTAGCCATGTACATCATTCTGCGGTTGACGTTAATCGCAATAAAATACTGGTCAGCCATACTAATATGATTAGCTACAACTAGCAGAGGGCCGTGCTCAGGGATGTTTTCCTTTCCCTTAACCTGCCGGCGGGTTAACAGGAATACCAGTATCCGGGAAATCAGATGTATCACTTGCCTGGCTATTTTCTGCATCCGGGTCTGCTTTATCGGGGTCATAGTCTCTGCTTCCGTGAAGACGTGAGATTTCGGTTAGATTATACCCCAGCGCCGAGAACGAAGACAATTAGACCGAGAGCAACTAGCCGGCAACTCTTCGGCGGGCCGGAATAGCTGCTACTTCTGGGGTGGGACCATCACAACGGCTATAAATCAGGGTGGTAGCGGGTTAATGCCGGCTCAGTTTTACAGGAGAGATAGATTCCCCCCGGGTGTTTAGGTGGAGTTTAGCCCCCCCTCCCGGCTGCCTGGCCGATGGCTGAGGCGTAAGTATCAAAGGTTTTGGTATCAAACAGCACGAATACTACTTCCTTGATTGAGGTAGTGCTCTGGCGAAGAAAGGCGATAACGGTATTGATGGCTACCCCGGCGGCCTGAGCTACGGGATAGCCATAGACGCCGGTACTTATCGAGGGGAAAGAGATGCTGCCGAGTTTGTGCTCGGCAGCCAGCTTCAGGCTCTCTCGATAAGCGCTGGCTAATAGTTCTGGTTCCCCCCGGTTGCCGCCGTGCCAGACGGGGCCAACGGTATGGATAACATATCTAGCCCGGAGATTACCCCCGGTGGTAATCACTGCCTTACCCGTTGGTAGCCGACCCTGTCGGGCAACAATCTGCCGGCACTCCTCCAATATCGCGGGGCCTCCGGCTCGATGAATAGCTCCATCCACCCCACCACCACCCATCAGGCCGGGGTTAGCGGCATTGACGATGGCATCAGTGGCCTGCCGGGTAATGTCCCCCTGGACTGCCCGTAGTCTGGTCTGATTGACAATGACTTCTGTAGCCCGGTTCTCCATATCTAACCCTCCAT
>CAZHRO010000169.1:0-1646 GCA_964535045.1 uncultured Dehalococcoidales bacterium
TTTACCAGGCGGGAGTTACGGACCCGGTTAAAGAGGTCCTGATTAAGGCCAGGCTTTCGGTTGATGTCTTCTCCGAAGCTGAGCCGGAACCTACCTACTCAAAGCTAAATGCAACGGCTAACGAGCTGCGCAAAAATAATTACAACCTGGTAGTGGCAGTCGGGGGCGGCTCAAGCATAGATACCGCCAAGGGGCTGTCACTCCTTTTCACCCACGGCGGCATCGGGCAGGACTACGGTGGGGTGGAGAAGGTCCCCGGTCCCTGCATCCCGGTTTTTGCCTGTCCCACCACCGCCGGTACCGGGAGCGAGGTCACCAACATTGCCGTCTTTGACGACCGGGAGCGGGGCATTAAGGAGGGGATTGTAAGCAACTACATCCTCGCCCGGGTTGCTTTTGTCGATCCCACCTTAACCTATGGCTGCCCGCCCAAGGTCACCGCGGCGTCCGGGATGGATGCCCTCATTCACGCCATTGAAGGCTATACCGGTAACAAGGCTACCACCTTCAGTGATGCCCTGGGCCTTAAAGCGATGCAGCTCATCGTAGGTAGCCTCAGGCGAGCGGTCAAAGACGGCTCAGATAAGGAAGCCCGTAACCGGATGTCCGAAGGCGCCCTCTTTGCCGGAATGGCCTTCATGAACTCGGGGTGTGCTGCCGTTCATGCCCTGGCTTTCGCCCTCGGCTCCCAATTCCACGTCCCCCACGGCGTCGCTAATGCAGTTCTGCTGCCGTATGTTATCGAGTGCAACCTTTCCTGCAACGTCTCTCGATACGCTACGGTTGCCAGGATGCTCGGGGTGGAAACTGAAGGGCTTTCTGACCAGGAAGCTGCCGAGAAGGGGCTCAAGGCGACTAAGGCTCTGGCAGCCGACATTGGCATCCCCACCAGGCTGCGGGAACTGGGAGTACCCCAGGAGGCCCTGGAGGGTTTAGCTACCGCCACCATGAACGTCACCCGGCTGCTAAACAATAACCCCAAGCAGCTAACCCTGGACGATGTCAGGGGCATCTGGAAGAATGCTTGGTAGGAACAAATGATGGCAGAAAAGAGATGGAAGGTCTGGCTTACGGGGAGAGACCCCGGGCGGGAAGATATTATTCAGGCTCTTGAGGCAGCCGGCTGTGAAGTAACCTTAGGACGGCTATTCACGGATACCTGGCACTATACCGAGGACGAGCTGGTAGACAGGGTCCGAGATATGGACGCTGTTATGATATCCACCGGCGACGGGAAGATGACCCGCCGGGTTATGGAGGCTGGTAAGGGGCTCAAGGTTATCTCCAAGCGGGCGATCGGGGTAGGTGACATCGATGTCAAGGCCGCCACCGAGTTAGGCATTCTGGTCACCAACGCCCCCCTGGAGCTACACTACCTGTCAGTGGCTGAGTTTACGGTGGGCATGATGCTGGCGCTGGCAAATAACGTTAAGCTTGCCGACCATAATGCCCGCCAGGGGAAGTGGCGCAGCGTCTCCAATACCCTCCTTCGTAACAAAACTATAGGCATAGTAGGGCTGGGTCGAATCGGCTCCCGGGTGGCCGAGCTTCTCCGACCATTCGATCTCAAGCTGCTGGCTTACGACCCCTATATACCCCCAGAAAAGGCAAAGGCCCTGGACGTAGAGCTTACCGATCTGGAGACC